>CAITEM010000149.1 GCA_903891395.1 uncultured Hyphomicrobiales bacterium
CGCTTCCGGCGTACCGCAGCGCGCCGTCTACGTGCGCAACTACCGCCCGGCGGATACTGCGCTCGCCAGCATCAAGATCAACTACTCAAAGCTGACCGCAACCGCAGGCCCATGCGGCCTGTGGCCGTCCGACCTCGGACCGGCGCAGGATGCCGATTACATAGAAAACCGCCCGTATTGGAATCTCGGCTGCGCCAGCCAACGCAATCTGGCCGCCATGGTCGATAACCCGGCCGATTTGGTCCAGCCGCGCGGCGAGAGCCCCGGCTACACCCCGCGCCGCACGGTTGCGATCGAAAAATACCGCGTCGGCGACAGCCCGTCCGGCACGTATCCCGCCGCTTACAACACCGGCAAAATCACCGATATCGGCAAATGATCAAACACGCACAGCAAGTCGCCATCGCCGACCCCGAAACGATGGCGCCCCCCGGCGCCGAAGTCGCCGATGAGCATATCGCGCCGGCGCCCCGCGTCTCGGTGCAAGCCTTTTGCGAGTCGGTTGAAACCGCCGCCGCCGTGCAGGCGGCCGGGGAAGACCGCCGCTTGGCCAAGGCACACGTCAAAATCCAGATGGGCGGCGCGACCGCCGCGGTCGAGGCCTATCGCACCTCGCCGACGCCGAACGTGATCCTGCTCGAGTCCGAGCAGCGCGGCGACGACATCCTGCACAAGCTCGACCAACTCGCCGAGGTCTGCGACGCCGGCACCCGCGTCATCGTGATCGGCCGCGTCAACGACGTGACGCTGTATCGCGAACTGACCAAGCGCGGCGTCAGCGACTATCTCATCGGGCCGGTCGGCACGATCGATGTCGTGCGGGCGATCTGCGGTCTGTTCACCTCGCCAGAGGCCAAAGCGGTCGGCCGTATCATCGCCGTCGTCGGCGCCAAGGGCGGCGTTGGTGCTTCGACCATCGCGCACAACGTCGCCTGGGCCATCGCCCGCGATCTGTCGTTGGATTCGGTGGTGACCGATCTCGATCTTGCCTTCGGCACCGCAGGCCTCGATTACAATCAGGACCCGCCGCAGGGTATCGCCGACGCGGTGTTCTCGCCCGACCGTATCGACACCGCGTTCGTCGACCGGTTGCTGTCGAAATGCACGGACCATCTCAGCCTGCTGGCGGCGCCGGCGACGCTCGATCGCGTCTACGATTTCGGTGCCGAGGCCTTCGACTCGATCCTGGATTCGTTGCGCAGCTCGATCCCCTGTGTCGTGCTCGACGTGCCGCATATCTGGTCGGGCTGGACCAAACGGTTGCTGATCAGCGCCGACGAAATTCTCGTCGTCGCGGGTCCCGATCTGGCCAACCTGCGCAACGCCAAGAACCTGGTCGATCTGCTGCGCACCGCGCGGCCGAACGACCACAAGCCCTATTACTGCCTCAACCAGGTCGGCGTGCCCAAGCGTCCCGAAATCACACCAGCCGATTTCGCCAAGGCGCTGGAGGACCAGCCGCTGGTGGTGATCCCATTCGAGCCGCAACTGTTCGGTACCGCCGCCAATAACGGCCAAATGATCGCCGAAGTATCGGCCAGCCATAAGAGCGCGGAGATGTTCCGGCAGTTGGCGCAGGTCCTCACCGGCCGCGCCGAAGCCAAGCGTGCCCGGGGCGGCTTGCTGACGCCGTTGCTCGCGATGATGAAGCGTAAAGGTTGAGTGCTTAGACGACTAGGCAAGAGAGGCGTATCTCGTGTTCGGTAAGCGTAGCGGAAATTCTGAAGCGCAGGTTACGGCGCCGCCCTTGGCGCCGTCTTCGGCCGAGCAGCCGAAGGCCGCGCCGCGATCCGCGGAACAAAGCCTGACGCCATTCCCGTCAGACGGCCTCGGCGCGCCACTGGTATCGGCGCCGTCGCCGACCCGCGCGCCCTCGCCCATCAACAATATCCCGACCTCAGTCGATAGCCGCCGCTCGGAAACCTACTACGAGGTCAAGGGTACGATTTTCGGTGCGCTGATCGAGGCAATCGACCTCGCGCAATTGGCGCGGCTCGACGCCGATTCCGCGCGCGAGGAAATCCGCGATATCGTCAACGAGATCATCGCGATCAAGAACATCGTGATGTCGATCTCCGAGCAGGAAGAACTGCTCGACGACATTTGTAATGACGTTCTCGGCTTCGGCCCGTTGGAACCGCTGTTGTCGCGCGACGACATCGCCGACATCATGGTGAACGGCTCCGGCACGGTCTACATCGAAGTCAAAGGCAAAATTCAAAAGACCAGCATTCGGTTCCGCGACAACCAGCAGCTTCTCAACATCTGTCAGCGCATCGTCAGCCAGATCGGCCGTCGCGTCGACGAATCCTCGCCGATATGCGACGCGCGTTTGCCGGACGGCTCGCGCGTCAACGCCATCGTGCCGCCGCTGGCGATCGATGGCCCCGCACTCACCATTCGTAAATTCAAGAAAGACAAGCTGACGCTAGATCAGTTGGTCAAGTTCGGTACCATCACGCCGCAGGGCGCGGAGATTTTGGAAATCATCGGCCGCGTGCGCGTCAACTCGCTGGTGTCCGGCGGCACCGGTTCCGGCAAAACCACGCTACTGAACTGTCTCACCCAGTTCATCGACGACGACGAACGCATCATCACCTGCGAAGACGCGGCCGAACTGCAATTGCAGCAGCCGCATGTGGTGCGCCTGGAAACTCGGCCGCCGAATCTCGAAGGCGAAGGCCAGGTCACCATGCGCGACCTGGTGCGCAACTGCCTGCGTATGCGCCCGGAACGCATCATCGTCGGCGAAGTCCGCGGACCTGAAGCCTTCGATCTGCTGCAAGCCATGAACACCAGTCACGACGGTTCGATGGGCACGCTGCACGCCAACAACCCGCGCGAGGCGCTGTCGCGTCTCGAATCGATGATCACGATGGGCGGTTTCTCGCTGCCGTCGCGCACCATCCGCGAAATGATCTGCGCTTCCGTCGACGTCGTCATCCAGGCCGCGCGTCTGCGCGACGGTTCGCGCAAGATCACGCACATCACCGAGGTGATGGGCATGGAAGGCGACGTCATCATCACCCAGGATCTGTTCATCTACGACATGACCGGCGAAGACGCCGACGGCAACATCCTCGGGACGCACCGTTCGACCGGCATCGGCCGCCCGCGTTTCTGGGATCGCGCGCGCTATTACGGCGAGGAGAAACGTCTGGCCAATGCGCTCGACGCCGCCGAAGCCGCCAACCAAGCCATGCGAGGCTAGCCATGGATACGATGGCCGTCTTTTTCCTGGCCGCCACCGCCGTCGGCGGCATCGTCTATGTTTTCCTCTATCCGATCTTGTCCGGCGAGAAGAAGGCCGAAGAACGGATGGCGAGCGTCGCCAAGGCCGACGTGGTCTCGCGGGTTTCGCGCGGGCCGCAGAAGTCGCGCCGCGACATGGTCGAGAACACGCTCAAAGAACTGGACGAAAAACATAAAAAGAGCAGCCGCGTCCCGCTGAACGTCAAGATCACGCGGGCTGGTTTATCGTGGTCGAAGCGGCAGTATTTCATAATTTCTGCCGGCATCGGCGTCGGCATGTTTTTTCTCGGGCTGTTCATGGCCGGGGGACTGCTACCCGCCGTCGGCTTCGGTTTCGCCGGCGCCTTCGGCTTACCGTACTGGATGCTGTCGTTCCTCAAGAAGCGCCGCGAGAACAAGTTCCTCAGCGCCTTCCCCGACGCCGTCGACATCATCACCCGCGGCATCAAGGCCGGCCTGCCGCTGCTCGACTGCATGAAGATGATCACGGTCGAGGCGCCCGAGCCGCTGCGCTCCGAATTCCGCACCATCGTCGAAACTCAGGCCGTCGGCATTCCGCTCGGCGAAGCCTGCGGCAAACTCTACGAGAACATGCCCGTGCCGGAGGCGAACTTCTTCGGCATCGTCATCTCGATTCAGCAGAAAGCCGGCGGCAATTTGTCGGAAGCCCTCGGCAATCTGTCGCGCGTGCTGCGCGACCGCAAGAAGATGAAGGCCAAGATCCAGGCGATGTCGCAGGAAGCCAAGGCTTCGGCCTCGATCATCGGCGCGCTGCCGATCGCCGTGATGACGATGGTCTACATCACCAGCCCGGTCTACATCTCGCTGCTTTTCACCGAGCCGCTCGGCCACGTCATGCTGGCCTGCTCCGCCGCATGGATGTTCATGGGCGTGATGGTGATGAAAAAAATGATCAATTTCGACTTCTAGCCGCTGCCTTCGTGTAACCGCGTGTACGCCGAACCAAAGATGATCCGATGATCGACCTCATGGTCAGCATGTTGAACGTCCAGTCGATGACGATGCTGTTCGCAGCCATCGCCGCGATGGCGACGATTCTGACGATCGCGATGCCCTACGCCTTCGGCGATTCGCTGAACGCGCGCATGAGGGCGGTGGCGGTCGAGCGCGAGAAAATCCGCGCCCGCGAACGCGAGCGCATGGCGCAGCAAAGCCAGAAGGTCAATCTGCGGCCGTCACCGAAGCAATCGATCAAGGCGATCGTCGATCGTTTCAACCTGACCAAATGGGTCGGCCAGGAAGAGGCGCGCCTCAAGCTGGTGCAGGCCGGCTATCGCGGCCACGCGCCTTACGTCACCTATCTGTTCTTCCGCATGGTGACGCCGATCGCCAGCTTTCTGGGGGCGGCGTTCTACCTGTTCGTGATGCTCGACATCAATCAGCCGCCGATGGTCAAGCTCGGCCTCTGCATCGCCGCCGCCTATATCGGCATGCATTTGCCGCTGCTGTTGCTCAAGAACAAGATCAAGAAGCGGCAATTGTCGATCAAGCGGGCGTTCCCCGACACGCTCGATCTGCTGTTGATCTGCGTTGAATCCGGCATGTCGATCGAAGCCGCGTTCAAGAAAGTCAGCGAGGAAGTCGGCAGCCAGTCGGTCGCGCTGGCGGAAGAACTGACGCTGACCACGGCCGAACTGTCCTACTTGCAGGACCGCCGCATGGCCTATGAAAACCTGGCCAAGCGGACCGATCTGGACGGCGTGAAATCGGTTTGTATGGCCTTGCAGCAGGCCGAGCGCTACGGCACGCCGCTCGCCAGCATGCTGCGCGTCATGGCGCAGGAAAATCGCGACATGCGCATGTCGGAAGCCGAGAAGAAGGCCGCCGGCCTGCCGCCAAAGCTGACGGTGCCGATGATCGTGTTCTTCCTGCCGGTTTTGTTTGTCGTGATTCTCGGGCCGGCCTACATCAAGGTCATGGCGCTGAACTAGGCGATCAACCGCCGGCGTCCGGCGGCGGCATATACGGCTTGCGCCCCGGCTTCTTCCACTCGTTCTGCTGCGCCAGCATCTGCCGCAGATAAGCGACATTGTTGGACGCTTCGTCGGGCGGCAGATCGGCTCGCGCGATCGTCTCGGCTTCGGCAAAGCGGCCTTGCAGGCCGATCACCAGCGCCAGGTTCTGTCGCGCCTTGGGCGCCGCGTTGGGCTGGGCCACGGCGCGCCGCAGCGTCACCTCGGCCAGCTTCAAATTCTTCATCAGCGCGTAAGACAGGCCGAGGTTGGACAGCACCGACGGCTCGTCCGGCACGATCTTGAGCGCGTTGGAATAGATCTTCTGCGCCTCGGCGTGGCGGCCCATCTGATCGAGCACCGCGCCCTGCGCATTGAGAATGCGCCAGTCAGGATTGTCGGGCGTGTGCGCGCGGCCGAGCACGTCGAGCGCCTGGCCGAAATCGCCGGCCTCGGCCAGCGCGCGGCCATAGGCGCCGAGCACGGCCATGTCGTTCGGATTGCGCATCGAAGCCTGTTCGAGCACGGCAACCGCCTGGGCGCGCTGCTCTGTGGCGCGCAGCGCCTGGGCGTAACGCATGCTGGCTTCGGGGTTGTTCGGGTCTTCCCGGTAGCGGGCGCCCCAGACGTCGAGGGACTTGCGCCACTCGGCATCGTTGCGCGGCGTGGCCGGGGCGCCGATGGAACCCGTGGTGTCATCGCCGGTGGTCTTGCAGCCTGCCATCGGCAGCGCCAGCACGGCCGCGACGGCGGCCGAGGCCAGCCAACGGGCAGCGCGGTGCGTCCTGTTTCCTTGGGGTATCCGGCGGATGGACATTCCCCGAGCAATAAAACGTTAACCCTAACGAGTGGTTAACTCCTATTCTGGCGGTCCCCCCGGCGGCCGCCGCAGTGACGGCCGCCCGCCAGAATCGCCTATAAAGGACCGGCCGAGAGCGCCGCGGAGTACGAAATGCACCCGATCTACGCCAAAGCCGGCGAAGTGCCGGCGATCCCGATCCTGTTCGTCAACGCCGCCACCTTCGAGAGCACCCTCGCCGCCATCGACGACCGCGAGGCCACTTATGTCCGCGCGGCGGGTTTCGAGCCCAAGCCGGGCCGCCATCTGGTCGTGCCGAAGGCCGATGGCACCATCGCCGGCGTGCTGCTCGGCATCGAGGCGGCCGATGAGCCGGTGAAGGACCTGCTGCGGCCCGGCCAATTGGCCACGCTCGTGCCATCTGGCGTCTATCGCTTCGCCAACGCGCCGCACGACGCACGGCTGGGCGCGCTCAGCTTCGCGCTCAGCACCTATCAATTCAGCCGCTACCGCAAAACCGAGACGCGCAACGTGCGCCTTGTCGTGCCGGATGGCGTCGACGGCGACGATCTCACGCGCATCGTCGAAGGCGTGACGCTCACGCGCGACCTGATCAACACGCCGTCCAACGACATGGGACCGGACGAACTCGAGGATGCTGCGCGCACGCTGTCGGAACGGCACGGCGCCAATTTCGACGTGACGCGCGGCAACGCACTGGCCACCGAATTTCCGCTGATCGAGGCGGTCGGCAAGGGCTCGCCGCGCGCGCCGCGCCTGATCGACATCACCTGGGGCAAGGAGAGCGACCCGAAGATCACGCTGGTCGGCAAGGGCGTGTGCTTCGACACCGGCGGGCTCGACATCAAGCCCGACACCGGCATGCTCAACATGAAGAAGGACATGGGCGGCGCGGCGACAGCGCTCGGGCTCGCTCACATGATCATGGCGCGCAAGCTGAAGGTGCGCCTGCGCGTGCTGATCCCGGCGGTGGAGAATTCCATTTCCGGCGTCAGCTTCCGGCCGCGCGACATCTACAAGTCACGCAAGGGCATCACGGTCGAGATCGGCAATACCGACGCCGAAGGCCGCCTGGTGCTGGCGGACGCGCTGACGCTGGCCGACGACGACAAGCCGGTCTTCATCGCCGATTTCGCCACGCTGACCGGCGCCGCGCGGGTTGCGCTCGGACCGGAACTGCCGGCGGCCTTCACCGACGATGACGCGCTGGCGGCCGAATTCGCCGCCGCGGGCGCGGCGGAAAGCGATCCGACCTGGCGGCTGCCGTTGTACCGGCCTTACGAAGCGATGCTGGATTCAAAAATCGCCGACACCAACAATGTCAGCACCGGCGGCCAGGGCGGCGCCATCACGGCGGCACTGTTCCTGCGCAAATTCGTCACCGCGAAGTCGTGGCTGCATCTCGACGTATTCGCCTGGAACAACGCCACCAAGCCGGGCCGTCCCGAGGGCGCCGAATGCCAGACCGCGCGTGCCCTCTACGCAATGCTGACGGCGCGGTACGGTTAGCTGTTGCCACGAATTCTACATGCTCCCCTCCCCCTTGTGGGGAGGGAACACGACAGAAACTGCCGCGCCAATCGAACAAGTGCAAATTGCTAACATGCCCACACTCGACCCGCGCACCAACCCGTATCGTCCTGACCTCGCAGCCCACCATCTGCGAGGCCAGGTCGACGCGCGGCATTTCGTCGAAGGTATCAAGCATCAGGTGATCGAGCCGATCGCCGATCTGCGCCGCGGGCCGGCGCACGAAGCGGCGCTCGACACCCAGGCGCAGTTCGGCGACATCGTCACGGTCTACGAGACCAGCGACGAGGGCTGGTGCTGGGGCCAGCTCGCCAGCGACAACTACGTCGGTTACCTCTCCGCCAACGCGCTGGGTCCGGTCGGCGCCGTGCCGACGCACCGCGTCTGCGTGCCGCGCACGTTCGGCTTTCCCGGCCCTGACATCAAACTGCCGCCGATGATCGCCTTGCCGATGGGCGCGGTGCTGCCGATCGCCAAGGACTCCGGCCGCTTTGCGCTCAACGGCTATGGCTGGCATTTCCCGCTATCGCATCTGATGCCGCTCACGGCCAAAGCGGCTGACTTCGTCGCCGTTGCCGAGAGCCTGCTTGGTGCGCCCTATCTGTGGGGCGGTAAGTCGTCGCTCGGCATCGATTGTTCGGGACTGGTGCAGATCGCGCTGCAGGCAGCAGGCGTAGCCTGCCCGCGCGATACCTACATGCAGGAAGCCGCGCTCGGGCGGACGACGCCGCTCGATGCGCTCAAGCGCGGCGATCTGGTTTTCTGGAAAGGCCACGTCGCCATCGCGCGGGATACCGAAACCATCATCCACGCCAACGCGCATCATATGATGGTCGCAACCGAACCGGCCGGGGAAGCCTTGGCACGTATCAAGGCGGCTGGTAGTGACGTCACCAG
>CAITEM010000150.1 GCA_903891395.1 uncultured Hyphomicrobiales bacterium
AAGATGGATTGGCAGCAGCGCAAGCCTTACGACGAATTCGATTACGGCTACGTGCTCACCGTGCACAAAGCGCAAGGCTCGCAGTGGGACGACGTCGTGCTGTTCGACGAGAGCTTCGCGTTTCAGGAATCCCGCGAGCGCTGGCTCTATACCGGCATCACGCGGGCGGCGAAGCGGCTGACGATTGTGATGTAGTTAAAGCCACCCTTCCCGCTCGAAGTGCTTGCGCAGAAGGTTGACGTTGCGGCGGTTGGCGCGGAAGCCGACGTCGAACATATCTCCAATGAACGGAACAGCTCCGACCACGCCTTCGATGGCGACATTCGCCACCATGCGTGCAAACAGCGGCTTGGGAATGTCGAGGCGGTGCGCCTCGTACAGCAGCCAGCACGACAGTGCCGACGCCGCGGCATCGCCAACGCCCGGCACCAGCCGCATGACCGACTCGATGCCAAAGCGGATGTTGGTGCCCGGCAGCAGGAACGCGGTGTCAAACAGCCGGGCCAGCGCGTCAAGACGCGCTACGGCGGCGCGTTTGGACACGTCGCCCTGCGCAAAGCGGTCTCGCTGTCCGGGCGGGGTGATATCGATCGTTCGAGGCATGATAGATAAATGGGGAGGGCCGCCGCGCGCGCAAGAATGTGTCAAATGACACAGCGCGAATTTCGCCATCGCCCGCGAAGGACAATTAGCGATATAAATAGTCGACAGGAAGTCCGAGCCGTTGGCACGCCTGCCCCGCTGGACCATTGGCAATCACAACGCGATCGGCAAACGCACCGGCGCGGCGCAACAACGCGCCTTCAAACGGCCGTAGGCCTTTGCCTTCAATACCGAGCAGCTTCTTTGTCCAACCCGGCACCATCTCGACCGCGGCGCGCACCATCATGTGCTGCGCCGGCTTGATCAGCGGCGGCATTACGGGCGCGCGATGGATGATATCCAGGAACTCGTGCACGATCGGCGAAGCTTCAAGATGCGGACGCATGGCTTGGAACTGCGCGTCGAGTTCGGCGCGCGACGACGGTGTGTGCATGGCACCGTACAGCTTCGCGCTATTGGTGCCTTCAGCATAGACCCGATTCTGCTCGGCGATGCTGAGCGGCCGCACGAACCTGTTGTAGGCCTCGATGAAACCGAAGGCCGCGGTGGCCTGCACCCAGTCGAGCAGCACCGGATCGTTGGCCTCGTAGGCCATGCCGGCGGGCGTCACGCCGGTGACGTGGCCGTGGCGACGGCGCACGTCGGCGATCATCGCTTCGGCCTGGCTGCGCGCACCATAGACCGTCACCATCGCCGCGGCGCCGGTGCGGCGCAGCCGCGTCAGCGGGTCCTTGCGGAACGTGGTGCGATCCCAGACTCCCGAGCGCACGCGCGGCTCGGCCAGTTCGAGAATGACGGCAGCGATGCCACCGACGAACAGCGCCACCGGATTTTTGAAGATGCGCCACGACATCGAGTCCGGCGCCACCAGCGCTTCCTCACCTGGGGGCTTGGTAAGATCGAGCTTCGGCGCGACGATGAAGTCGGCGGCGGATTGCTCGACCCAGCCGCGCAACGGCCAGGGCAGATTTATCGGCGGCGGCGACACGAGGTGAGCGATGTCCATCCTGTTGACGTGGGGATGGAACCTGCCGCTTTAAAGCCGCGGATTTGCGTAAATTTTAAGCCGCCTCTTTTTTCTTCTGCGGCGCGAAGCGCTGGTAGAACCCCTCGTTGCGCTCGGCCATATCAAGTAGCAACTTGTTCGGCGCAAAGCGCGGGCCGAATTTCGCTTCGAACGTACGGCACAGCTCGACGAATTTCTTCGTGCCCATCATATCGATGTAGGACAGCGCGCCGCCGGTGAAGGGCGCGAAGCCCCAGCCGAGAATCGAGCCGACGTCGGCTTCGCGCACGTCGGTGACGACCCTTTCCTCGAAGGTACGCGCCGCCTCGACCGCCTGCGCAACGAGAAATCGTTGCTTCAATTCCTCAACGCTGAGGGCTTCGATCTCTTCGCGGCTGAGTTTCTTCGGTAGCAATTCGGACAGGCCCGGCCACAATTTTTTCGGTGCGCCTTGCGGATAATCGTAGAAGCCCTTGCCGTTCTTGCGGCCGAGGCGGCCGTTTTTCTCGACGAGGTCTTCCAGTAATTTCTTCTGCGCCGCGGGAACGACGCCCGCGCCCAGATCGGCTTCGGCGGCACGCAGGATCTTCAAGCCGAGATCGAGCGCGGTCTCGTCGTTGAGCGACAGCGGGCCGACCGGCATGCCGGCCATGCGCGCGGTGTTTTCGATCATCGCTGCCGGAACGCCTTCGAACAGCATCAAATGGCCTTCCTGGATATAGGCCAGCACGCAGCGGTTGGCGTAGAAGCCGCGCGAGTCGTTGACGACGATGGGCGTCTTCCGGACC
>CAITEM010000151.1 GCA_903891395.1 uncultured Hyphomicrobiales bacterium
CGTATTTGTTCGTATATGTCTTGAGCACATCGACATTGGCCTTGGCGACCTCGGGCGACGACAGGCTGAACACCGCGAGCACGGCCGCAGCGCCCTTCGGGTCCATGAGGCCCGTGGTCGAATACATCGGGATCGTGTTCTTGAGGGCCTCAAGATAACCGGCCTTGTCCGGGCCGACCAGATTGGGCGGCATCTTCTCCATGATCTCCTGCGGCGTGTGCGAATGGATCCAGGCCAGCGTATTGACCATGGCGTTGGTCAGCGCCTGCGTTTCCTTCGGGTGCTTCTCGATCCAGTCGGCCTTCGAATAGAGCGCGCCGCCCGGATAATCGCCGCCGAACACCGCGCGCGTATCGTGCTCGGTGCGGGTGTCGCTGAGAATCTTGAGATCCTTGAACTTGTTCTGCAGCACGGTGACCGACGGATCGAGCATGACCGCCGCGTCGATCTGGCCCTGCTCCATGGCCGCGACCGCGGACGCGCCGAGACCGACGCCGATCACCGCTGTCGATGCCGGATCGACGCCCTCCTTCTTGAGCAGGTACTTCAGAAAGAAGTCGGTCGAGGAGCCCGGCGCACTGACACCGACTTTCTTGCCGGCCAGATCCTTGATCGATTTGATCTCGTCCTTGTGGGCCGGCGACACCACCAGCACCAGGCCGGGGTAGCGATCATAGACGACGAAAGCAGTCAGCGGCTGGTTCTTGGCGGCGAGATTGACGCAGTGGTCGAAATAGCCGGAGACGACGTCGGCGCTGCCGCCGATCACCGCCGTCAGCGATTGCGAACCGCCCTTGAAGTCGACGATCTCGGCGTCGAGGCCGGCCTTTTTATATTCGCCGATTTCCTGCGCCAGGATGGTCGGCAGATAGCACAGGCACGCCGCGCCGCCGACCGAGATGACGACCTTGGACTGCGCGAACGCGGCGCCGGACATCAGCGCCAGCGCTGTCAATGACGACAATAATATACGGCTCAGTGTCCTCATGGGTTCCTCCGGCTTTTCTGTTGCGGCGCACGATAAAGCAGTGTCCCGGCCCTGAGAAGCCTCCCCTCGCCAACCGCCGAGCAGCGTCCTATCGTAACCCGCTTATAAAAACATAACGGGGAGAACGTCCATGAATCGCATGCTGTTTATTGCATCCGTCACGACTGCCTTCGTCGCCGGCGGCAGCGCCACCAAGCTGTTGTCGCAGGCCGAGGCCGCCGACCCGATGACGCCGCAGATCATTCACGTGCCGGATCTCAATGGCGACGCGCTCGGCATGGCCTCAGGCACCGGCTTTCGTTCCAAAACGCTGGTAACCGCCGACGGCGCGACCATCTCGGTCCAGGACGGCAATGTGCCAAAGCACATGCATCCCAACACCAACGAGATTCAATATATCCTCGAAGGCACCGGCACGATTTGGCTTGGCGACAAAGAAGTAAGCGTGAAGCCGGGCGATCTCGTCATCATTCCGAAAGGCACTGCGCACGCCGGCACCAAGCCAGAAGGCCGTACCTTCAAGTCGATCGCGATCAAGACCCCGCCGCAGGGCCCGAACGACACGACCATGCTGCCTTAGGCGCGGACTTCGCCGGCGACCGGCCGCCACACCAGCAGCCGCTTCTCGACCATCGTGACGAACGTGTCGATCACGATGACGAAGGCGGCGAGCACAAACATGCCCGCGAACACGCCGGCGACGTCAAACACCCCTTCGGCCTGCTGGATCAAGTAGCCGAGGCCGGCGGCGGCGCCGAGATATTCGCCGACCACGGCGCCGACGACGGCAAAGCCGACCGACGTATGGAGGGAAGAAAACATCCACGACAGCGCCGACGGCCAGTAGACGTGGCGCATCAACTGGCGCTCGGTCATGCCGAGCATGCGGGCATTGGCCAGTACCGTCGGC
>CAITEM010000152.1 GCA_903891395.1 uncultured Hyphomicrobiales bacterium
CTCAAAGTCAGCGTGGAAGAACGGCCGCTGAACTATGTGCAATGCCGGTTCGCCGCCGACCGCAAGAGATTGTATTGCGAGGCGTCGTCCTATTTCGACGCCGGGCCCGGCGCCAAGCTGCTCGGTCTTTCCTTGTCGCCCGCGGCATTGGCCGCGCTCGCCAGGCTCGGTTTCAAAACCGACGACGCGAGAACGAATTTTCCCTACGAGCGCACCCTCGACAGCGCACCCGATTTCGACGCGATCGCGACCCTGATGCTCACCGCGCTGCACGACGCTTATGGCGTCCGGGAGGAAACCGAACTCACGACGGTCGCGCCGTTCGTGGGCGATATTGTCACGGCCTGCCGCAGATAACGCCGCCCCTAAAACCTCGCGCCGCGGTTATAACCATCGACCAACTGATTGTAGTCGCGCGTCAGCCGCGGCGGCGAGCCCTCGACCATCCAGCCCGAGCCGGCATTGCCGAGCATCATCTTGTCGCCGGTCGAGTACGGCGTCTTGTCGCGGATGCGGCGCATCAATTGCTTGGCCGTGGTGAGGTAGGATTTGGCGTTGCTGATGAACATGCCGCCGATCTTGGCTTTCAGATCCGAACCGGACATCGCTTCGGCGTCTTTGATGACGCCTTCGAGATCGTTGATCGCCGCGGTGACCTCAGCGACATCGGGCTTCTCCTTGTCCTCGGCGCGCAGCACGCGCTTGGCCTGGATCATCAGCGCCTCGACCTGGTAGCGCGCGCTTTTGCCTTCGCTCTGCTCGATCGCGGCCAGCTTCTCGACCGCGCGTCTGTCGTTGACGGCTTCGACGCCGGCGCGCAGCCGGTGATCGGCGCTTTCGAAGGCGTCCCAGGCGGCGACGAGCTGCGGATGCAGCGCCTTGCCTTTGGCCATCTTGTCGTCCTTGTAGTTCTCCTGCGTGTAATAGTCGTCGGCCTCCTTCAGCAACGGCTCGAGCTTGCCGACCGCGTCGGCGTAAGCCGAGGCCGCGGCTTCGAGGTCGGCGTCGTGCGGCTCCAGCGTGTTCGCGCTCGCGACTTTCTTCACGCAATCCGACGTGTCGTAGATGGTGTAGGTGCCGTAGATGATGCGCTCCTTGCCGGTCGGGCCGCTTTTCGCCGCCCACGAGAAATAGCGCGAACGCGAACTGTAGCTGCGCTCCGACAGCCGGTTGATGCAGCCGACATAGGCGTTCATTTTCTCGACGCCGGACGGCGTCTGCGCGGTGGCCGGGGATGCGAGCAGGGGGGCGAGGCTGAAAGCCGCGCCGGCGAGAACGAAGATGCGCAAAAAATTCATGGGACGTGCCTCCAAGACCGACGATTATAAAGTGAGCCTCAGGATTTGTCGTGCCGGCGCCGTTGCGGGTTCAATCCGGGTTCGAATTGGCAAGCGGCCTTTTTTACCCTCCCCCTTGTGGGGAGGGTCGCTCGTGGAGCGCTTGCGAAGCGAGCGGGGTGGGGGTCGCAGTTTTTGCATTCAACAATCACCCCCACCCCGGCTCACTTTGTTCGCCGACCCTCCCCACAAGGGGGAGGGTAAAAAGAGAAGCGGACATGACTCATCGCCCGTATTCTTTGTGCGGCCCCGGGCAGGCCGTCGTCTCGTCTCACATCCTGTGCGCCCCGAAAAACGAGGGCGCGCGGAACGCCGGGGCCCAGAC
>CAITEM010000153.1 GCA_903891395.1 uncultured Hyphomicrobiales bacterium
ATTTCGGACGGCCCCAGATGTTCTGGCCCATCCGGCGGTCGAGTTTGTACTTGGATTCCATACGCTTGGTCATTCACGTCCTCGTATCAGACTGTGGGTTGAGGAACCGCGCCCTCCTCTGTCCCGGGTCTCCCCAGAACCGACAGGCCGGCCTTTAAAGCGTAAGGCTGGCCACGGGTCACGAAACACCGCGCGGGCACTGAAAAACCCGCAAGGTGCGCGGGTTTTAGGGGGTCACGGGCAGGGTGTCAAACGGCCGGAAAACGGGCTGCGTAACGCCGGTTCTAAGCCCGGGACGCTTTGAACCAAATAAAATACACATAATAATGCTGTGAAATTACGCGGGGCTTCGGTGGTAAAATTTCCGTCTTGCCGGCCGGTGTCCGGCTTGCCATCTTGAGCGGGTCAGGCCGGGCCCCTCTGGCAGCCAAATGGTTGCGATGTCGGACTGATTGAACCGCCTTTGGGCCCGGAGCCGACATGTTCGACCTTTTCACGCCTGCATTCGTTACCGCGCTGCTTCAGGTCATCATGATCGACCTGGTGCTGGCCGGCGACAACGCCGTTGTCATCGGCCTGGCGGCCGCTGGGCTGCCGAAGGCCCAGCGCGCTCGCGCCATCCTGGTCGGCATCATCGCCGCGACCGTGCTGCGGATCGTCTTTGCCGGCGTCGCCGTCGAACTGCTGGCGATCGTCGGCTTGCTGTTTGCCGGCGGTATTCTGTTGCTGTGGGTGTGCTGGAAGATGTGGCGCGAATTGCGCGCCGGGGCGCATGGCGAAGGCGATATCGCCGGCAACGTGCCAGCCAAGGGCAAGACCTTCGCGCAGGCAGCGTGGCAAATCGTCGTCGCGGACATCTCGATGTCGCTCGACAACGTGCTGGCGGTGGCCGGCGCGGCGCGCGAGCATCCGGCGGCGTTGGTGTTCGGGCTCGGCCTGTCGATCGTGCTGATGGGCGTCGCCGCGAGCTTCATCGCCAAGCTGCTGACGAAGCATCGCTGGATCGCCTATGTCGGCCTCGCCATTATTCTCTACGTCGCCGGTGACATGATCTATCGCGGCGCGCTCGAGATATGGCCGCACGTCAAATGATCAGAAGCCGAAACCGTGCAACGCCGCGGCGAGGCGCGGCGGCGGGGTGCGTCCTGAGGTGAAGATCATGCGCGGCGGTGTCGTGGCGGTCTCGGGCATATCGCGGTTGCGCAGAAGATCGACGACGCGGCGCGCAATCGCCGGCGCCGGATCGAGCCAGTCCGCCGGCCACGGCGCGATCTTGCGGTAGCGGGATGTCAGCAGCGGATAA
The DNA here is from genome assembly GCA_903891395.1 of uncultured Hyphomicrobiales bacterium. Lineage (GTDB taxonomy): Bacteria > Pseudomonadota > Alphaproteobacteria > Rhizobiales > Xanthobacteraceae > Pseudolabrys. Next base: position 1,304 of record CAITEM010000153.1, read on the forward strand.
TGCGTGCAAGCAAGTACGACGGTGTCGGTGCGACGGCCGCCGGCATCGACAAAGCACGGTGCGATTGCGGCCAAGATGGCGTCGTCTGTGACGGGAGTGTCGGCGAGTTCGGCTTCGGCGTAAGCCGCCAGATGCGACGAGCCGACCAGATCGACCGCGCAGCCGGCGGAGAATTCGCGGATCAGCGCATGCGTATATTCGAGCGACACCGTGGCTTTGGTGCCGAGGACCGCGATGCGCCGTGCTTTTGACTGTGCGCAGGCCGGCTTGATGGCCGGCACGGTGCCGACGAAAGGCACCGAAAATGTCCCGCGCAAACGCGCCAGCGCGACGGTCGAGGCGGTGTTGCAGGCGATGACGACCAGATCGGGTGTGTGTGCGGCGATGGCCGCGCCGACAACATCGACGATGCGCGCGATCAGCACGTCCTCCGGCTTGTCGCCGTAGGGAAAGCCGGCATCGTCGGCGATGTAGATATAATCGGCGCCGGGCAGCGCCGCCTTGACCTCGCGGAACACGGTCAAACCGCCGACGCCGGAATCCAGCAGCAGGATGGTCGGGGGCTTCGTCTCGCTCATGCGCGCGCCAGCAACTGGCCGAGCAGCAGCAGTCCTTGCGGCCAGAAGCCGAGCCGCGAGGCCGAGTTGATGTGACCGAGTTCGGGGATTTCGCAGTAATCCGAGCCCCAAGCTTGGGCGAAGACCTTGGCGCGCTCGACCTTCACGAAGGGATCGTCGGTGGAGGTGACCACGAGCGACGGCACCGGAAAGGTTTTCAGCGGCATCGGCGCGAAGCGTCGCACGCTGTCCGGGGTATGCTCCGGCCGTTCGACGTCGGAGGGTGCCACCAGCAGCGCGGCCTTGACGCGGCCGGCTTGGCCGCGCGTCGCCCAATGCGCCGCCAGCGCGCAGGACAGGCTGTGACAGATCAGCACGGCGGGCCGCGTGCCGCCGGCAATCGCGGCATCGAGATTTTTCAGCCAGGCCTCGGGCCGTGGATTGTCCCAGTCGTCCTGGATGACGCGCGTGGCGTTGCGGAACGCCAGGCACCAGAAGGATTGCCAATGATCGACACCGGAATTGCTCAGGCCCGGCAGGACCAGAAAATCGAAGTCGTGGGTCGCGTCGCGCATGTCTAAACCTGTCTTCGGATGGCCGTCGTGATTGCCGGCACCGCTTCGGGCTCGGTGATCAACGGGATGTGCGCCAAGCTTGGCACAATCGTGACCGGGATGCCGGGGCGTATGGCGTCCATCGTCGGCGCGAAGCGGTCGGGCTGGAAGAAGTCGTCTTCGGCGCCGACGACCACGGCCAGCGGCGCCTTGGCGTTGCGCACGTCGGACGCATAGTCGGTCGTACCGAAGCCGCGCATCAGCAGATACGAATAATTCGGCGTCAGCTCCGGGCGGTTGAGATCGCCAAAGGCCAGCGTCTGCAGGTGATCGAAGGCGTGGATGCCGATGCTGTTGAGGATGGCGATGGCGATGATGCGCGGCACGAACACTTTGACCAGCACGTTGTCGATCTGTTTGATCGTGGGCGCGCGGGGTCCCAGCATTGGCGCCAGCAGCACCACGCGCTCGAACGATGTGCCGAGCGGCGTCGCGGCGATGTGCAGCGAAAAACCGCCGCCAGCCGAAAAGCCGGCCAGTACAAGGGGCGTGGACGGATACTGCTTCCTGGCGAAAGCGACGAAGTCGGCGAGGTCGTCGTCGAGCTGCGCCGGATAGTCGAGATCGCCGCGCCGGCCGCTGCCGCCATGACCGCGGATGTCGAGCGAGTAGACCGTCATGCCTTGCGCCGCCAGCGCCTTGGCCAGCGGATGCATGCTGGCGCTGGACGCCGTGCCGCCGTGGATCAGGGTCACGATGCGTTCGGGCGACCCGGCTTTTGCGGCGTGCAGCCGGTAGGTGAGGGGGACGCCGTCGCGGGCGGGAAACGTCTGCGGCGCGGGCAGATCGCTGAAGTCGGCGTTGCGGAACGGCCGCGACAGCGCCTGCAAAGGTTCGGGCGCCTTGCCGGTGCCAAAGGCGACCATGCCGCCCAGAATGGCCACGACAACCAGCAGCGTGATGGCGAGACCGATCAGCATTCGCAATTTCTGGCTCTCACGGCCTCAGGCTGTACCGAACACGCGCTTGAAAATGGTATCGACGTGGCTGAAATGATGCGCCAGGTCGAAATTGGCCTCAAGCTCACTGTCGCTCAGCTTGGCGTGAACTTCCGGGTCTGCCTTGAGCAGCCCAAGGAAGTCGTTGCTCTCGCCGCTCCACACTTTCATGGCGTTGCGCTGCACGAGGCGATAGGCATCTTCGCGCGCGACGCCGGCTTTGGTCAGCGCGATCAGCACACGCTGCGAGTGGATAAGGCCGCCGAGCTTGTCGAGATTCTTCATCATGTTCTGCGGGTAGATCAGCCACTTGTCGACGAGGCCGGCGAGCCGCGCCAGCGCAAAGTCGAGCGTGATGGTGGCGTCGGGGCCGATCATGCGCTCGACCGAGGAATGCGAGATGTCGCGCTCGTGCCAGAGTGCGACGTTCTCCATCGCCGGCAACGCGTATGAACGCACCATGCGGGCGAGCCCCGTGACGTTCTCCGACAGCACCGGGTTGCGCTTGTGCGGCATCGCCGAGGAACCCTTCTGCTTTTCGGAGAAGAACTCTTCGGCTTCCAGTACCTCAGTGCGCTGAAGGTGGCGGACCTCGATGGCCAGCCGCTCGATCGACGAGGCGATGACGCCCAACGTCGCGAAATACATGGCGTGACGGTCGCGCGGGATGACCTGGGTCGAGATCGGTTCGACCGACAGACCCATGGCCTTGGCGACATGCTCTTCGACACGCGGATCGACCTGGGCGAACGTGCCGACAGCGCCGGAAATGGCGCAGGTCGCCACTTCCTTGCGCGCAGCGACCAAGCGCTCGCGGTTGCGGGCGAACTCGGCGTAGGCCTGCGCCAGCTTAAGACCGAAGGTTGTCGGCTCGGCATGGATGCCGTGCGAGCGTCCGACGGTCGGCGTCATCTTGTGCTCGAAGGCGCGGCGCTTGAGGGCTGTGAGCAGGGCGTCGAGGTCGGCCAGCAGGATGTCTGCCGAGCGCACGAGCTGCACGTTGAAGCAGGTGTCCAGCACATCCGACGACGTCATGCCGGAGTGCATGTAGCGCGCTTCGGGGCCGACGATTTCCGAGACATGCGTCAGGAAGGCGATGACGTCATGTTTGACCTCGGCCTCGATGGCGTCGATGCGGGCGACGTCGAATTTCGCGTCCTTGCCCTTGGCCCAGATGGTCTTGGCGGCTTCCTTCGGAATGACGCCGAGTTCGGCCATGGCGTCGGCCGCGTGCGCCTCGATCTCGAACCAGATGCGGAATTTGGTTTCCGGCGACCAGATCGCGACCATCTCGGGACGGGAATAGCGGGCTATGGTCACGCCGCTTCTCCGCGCGCCATCGCTCCGGCCTGCCGGATCGCGGCGATGTTGGCTTTGTAGTTGCCGCCCTTGAACACGGCGGAGCCTGCGACCAGCACATTGGCGCCGGCCTGGACGACTTTGGCGGCATTGTCGGCGGTGACGCCGCCGTCGACTTCGATGTCGATCGGGCGGCCGCCGACCAGCGCGC
>CAITEM010000154.1 GCA_903891395.1 uncultured Hyphomicrobiales bacterium
CCACGCTGCGCCGCCACCGTGTTAGGCTTTCACCGTAATGAACAGCGATCAAAACTCACCTTCCGACGACGGCGCCCGTGTCGTGAGCTTCCGCAGCGGCCGCCCGGTCGCGCGGCCGCCCGAGCCGCCGGTCGTCGAAGGCCTCGCCAAGTACCAGGGCAAAGAGACCAAAGAGGAATATCGCGAGCGAATGATGGTCAATATCGCGGCCTTTGCGTTCCTCGTCGTCCTGGTCGGCGCCGGATGGTGGCTGGCGGGCACCATGGCGCAAATGCGCAAAAACGAGGACTGCGCGGCCTCCGGGCGGCGCAATTGCGTGCCCATCGAGTTCAACACGCAGCGCTGATAAGGCTTTCAAGCCCGCACAGGCCCCACCGGACACGCCAAGGCGTTTCGGCCGGTAAAGGCCCCCCGCCATTGAACTTGAGGCTATGCTTCGCTATACGGGCTGCTTGCCGCCGGCCGGGGGCAGGTACGCGCCTAAGGCCTTCGCGCGACTTTGCAAGTCTCGGCCGAGTATTGTCAGAACTCTAAATAAATCAGAGAGTTACCGATGTCTTCACCCTACGATACGCTCGCCAATATTATCGCCGAGACCTGCGATATTCCTCGCGACACGATCAAGCCCGAGAGCCATGCCATCAACGACCTCGGCATCGACAGCCTCGACTTCCTCGATATCGCCTTCGCCATCGACAAGGCCTTCGGCATCAAGCTCCCGCTCGAGCAGTGGACCCAGGAAGTCAACGACGGCAAAGCCACCACGGACCAGTATTTCGTCCTCAAGAACCTCAGCGCCCGCATCGACGAACTCGTCGCTGCCAAGGGGGCCTAAAGCCCACCCCAAACATGCGTCTTGAGTACTTCCAACTGATCGACCGGATCGTCGACCTCAATCTCGCCGATCGGTCGATCAGCAGCGACGCGACGATTCCGACCGAAAACACGATCTTCGAGGGGCATTTCCCCGGCTTTCCGCTGATGCCCGGGGTCCTCCTGATCGAGGCCATGGCGCAGACGTCCGGCTGGCTGATCGTGGCCGCGAACCATTTCAAGCGCATGCCGTTCCTGGCGCAGGTCAAGGACGCCAAATTCCGCACCTTCGTGATGCCGGGCCAATGCCTCCGGGTCAGCGCCAAGCTGATCCACGAAGGCTCCGGCTACGCCATCACCGCTGCCAAGATCACGATGGCCGGCAAGCCGGTCTGCGACGCCACACTTACTTTGCGGGTGATGGATTTCCCGAACGCCGAAGTCAGCGAGAAAATGCGTGAAACCGCGGCGCGGGTCGGTTTCCCCAGCGAGGTTGCGGTCAATGGCTAACGCGGAACGCGAAGCCTGGATCACCGGCGTCGGCATCGTTTCGAGTCTCGGCGAAGGCGCCGAGGCGCACTGGCAGAAGCTGATGGCCGGGACGCCGCACTTCGACACGACGACTTACGCGCCTTACGTCGTGCATCCCCTCGCCCCGCTAAACTTCGATTCCCAGATTCCGAAAAAAGGCGACCAGCGCCAGATGGAGAACTGGCAGCGCATCGGCACCTATGCGGCCGGTCTCGCGCTCGACTCCGCCGGCGTCAAAGGCAACCGCGACATCCTCTCGCATGTCGACATGATCGTGGCGGCCGGCGGCGGCGAACGCGATCTCGCGGTCGACGGCAACATTCTCTCGGGCATGCCGCACGCGACAAACCAGGCCGCCTATCTCAACGAACATCTGATGAGCGACCTGCGGCCGACGCTGTTCTTGGCGCAGCTCTCCAACCTGCTCGCCGGCAACATATCGATCGTACACGGAGTGACCGGTTCGTCACGCACCTTTATGGGAGAGGAGGC
>CAITEM010000155.1 GCA_903891395.1 uncultured Hyphomicrobiales bacterium
GCCGAGAACAAGACCGCGCCGAACATCCCGGTCGGAGGCAAGCTGCAGCCGATCGGCTGATCGCATCACCATGACCCCGATCCTCGCGCTGGAAAAAATCTCGAAACGGTTCGGGGCCGTGGTGGTTGCGGATGGCATCGACCTCGCCCTCAATGAAGGCGAGGCGCTCGGCATCATCGGGCCGAACGGCGCCGGCAAGACCACGCTGTTCGGCATGGCGACCGGCACGGTGACGCCCGACAGCGGCCGCGTGCTGTTTTCGGGCGATGACATTACCAAGCTGGCGCCGGAGCGGCGCTGCCGTCTCGGCCTTGCCCGCTCGTTCCAGATTCCGCAGCCCTTCTCCGGCATGACGGTGTTCGAAAACGTCGTCGTCGCGGCGGCTTTTGGCGCCAACGAGCGCGAGAAGGCAGTCTACGGCCGCTGCGCCGATCTGCTCGACCGCTGCGGTCTGATCGACAAGGCCAACAAACGCGCCGGTGGCCTGACCCTGCTCGACCGCAAGCGGCTCGAACTGGCGCGCGCACTGGCGACGGAGCCACGCGTGTTATTGCTCGACGAAGTTGCTGGCGGTCTCACCGAGCACGAATGCGGTACGCTGGTGCAGCTAATCAAGGACGTGCGCGCCGGCGGCATCTCCATCATCTGGATCGAGCACATCGTGCATGCCCTGCTCGCCACGGTCGATCGGCTGGCCGTGCTGCACAGCGGCAAGATCATCGCGCAAGGCGATCCGCGCACCGTGATCAATAGCCCGCAGGTGGCGGAAATCTACATGGGGATCGCCGCCGATGCCTGATCCCATGCTCGACGTCCGTGCCATCGACGCCTTCTACGGCGACTTCCAGGCGCTGTTCGGCGTCTCGCTGCGCGTCAACGCCGGCGAAGTCGTCGCCGTCATCGGCGCCAACGGCGCCGGCAAAAGTACGCTGTTGAAGACCATCGCCGGGCTGATGCATCCCAAAAGCGGCGAGATCGTCTTCGATGGCGCCGCAGTCGGCAACGCGCCCGCCTTCAATGTCGTCAAACGCGGCATCGCGCTGGTGCCGGAAGGCCGCCGCCTATTCCCCTCGCTCTCGGTCGAGGAAAATCTGCTGATCGGCGCGCAGTCCAAGCGCCCGGGCCCGTGGACGCTCAAACGCATCTACGACCTGTTTCCCGTGCTGGCCGAACGCCGCCACCTGCCCGCGCCGTCGCTGTCCGGCGGGCAACAGCAAATGGCCGCCATCGGCCGCGCGCTGATGTCGAACCCGCGTCTGCTGCTGTGCGATGAGATCAGCCTCGGCCTCGCGCCCATCATCGTGCGCGACATCTATGCACGCCTGCCCGCCATCGCCGGCGAAGGCTTGTCGGTCGTCATCGTCGAGCAGGACATTGCGCAGGCGCTCAACGCCTCCACCCAAGTCTATTGCCTGCAGGAAGGCCGCGTCGCGTTGCAGGGTGACGCGGGCGATCTGACGCGCGAGCGCATCTCCGCCGCATATTTCGGGGTGTGAAGATGACCGAATGGCTCAACGTCATCCTGCAAGGCATGCTGATCGGCGGTCTCTACGCCATGTTCGCCGCCGGGCTGTCGCTGATTTTCGGCGTCATGCGGCTGGTCAACATCGCGCATGGCGACCTCATCGTGCTCGCCGCTTACGTGGCGCTGATGGTAACGACGAGCCTCGGGCTCGATCCGCTAACATCGCTGCTGCTCGTTGTGCCGGCCATGGCAATCATCGGCTACGCGCTACAACGCCTGCTGCTCAACCGCACGCTGGGCGACGACCTGCTGCCGCCGCTGCTGGTGACGTTCGGCCTGTCGATCATCATCCAGAACGGCTTGCTCGAATTGTTCACCGCCGATAGCCGCAAGCTCCAGGCCGGCGCCATCGAAGTCCAGACCTTCCAGGTGATGCAGGGCGTCTGGGTCGGCGCGCTGCCGCTGATTCAGTTTGTGGTCGCCGTGGTAGTGATCGCGGGGCTGCAGATGCTGTTCTACCGAACGGCATTGGGCCGCGCCTTCCGCGCCACATCTGACGATCAATCGGTCGCACAACTCATGGGCCTCGATACCCGCCACGTCTTCGCCATGGCGATGGCGCTGTCGCTGGCGGTGGTCGCCATTGCCGGAGTCTTTCTCGCCGTGCGCGCCAATTTTGATCCATCGATCGGGCCGGCGCGGCTGATCTTCGGTTTCGAGGCAGTGATCA
>CAITEM010000156.1 GCA_903891395.1 uncultured Hyphomicrobiales bacterium
CTCGGCGCGGTCTGGCGCGCTGCGAGGCGGTCTTCCTGCCCTTTGACGTCTATTTCGTTACTCGGCGGCCTGCTGCGCGCTAACCTTGGGCATGTTCTTAGCGCCCGCGGCGATGGCTTTGACGATGTTGTGATAGCCGGTGCAGCGGCAGATGTTGCCGTCGAGCTGCTCGCGGATGGTGTGCTCGTCGAGGTCGTTGCCATTGCGGCGCACGATGTCGAGCGCCGACATGATCATGCCCGGCGTGCAATAGCCGCACTGCAGGCCGTGGTGCTCGCGGAAGGCTTCCTGCATCGGGTGCAGCGCGCCGCCCGGCTCCGCCAGACCTTCGATGGTGGTGATCGAAGCGCCCTCGCACTGCAAGGCCAGCAAGGTACAGGATTTGGCGGCAATGCCGTCGAGATGGATGACGCACGCGCCGCACTGCGAGGTGTCGCAGCCGACGTGGGTGCCGGTGAGGCGCAGATGCTCGCGCAAAAATTGCACCAGCAGCGTGCGCTCTTCGACGTTGCCGGATGCGGCTTTGCCGTTCACGGTCATAGATACAGCCGGCATGATTTCTCCCAACCAAATTGGGGGCTAAAAAGCCCTCTTTTCGCCTCGGCCCCTCCGGGCTCCGACGGCACAAGTCCGATTCAGGCCGTTTTCGGCCAAAATGCGCCTTGGAACAAGGATAACTTTGAACCCCTGCCGCAGTCCGGGTCAAGGGAGCCAAAACTACTATCTGGCCTGCACGCGCAAGTTCCTCGCCCGACCAACCTTACCGCGAATTAAAGGAACGTCTCGCACCGCTGAGGTTTAACTATCCACAAGCGACCACCCCTTCAAAAGGATTCCGCCATGCGTATCAAATTCATAGCGACCGCCGCCGCCTTGGCGCTCGCGGCCTCAAGCGTCGTCGCGGTATCGGCGGCAAGCGCTCAAGGCTGGCGCCATCATGGCGGCTACCACGGCGGTTATCACCGCGGCTACCGCGGTGGCGGCGCGATCGCGGGCTTTGCCGCGGGTGCGCTTCTCGGCGGCGCTCTGGCGTCGCAGCAGGGTTATTACGGTCCCGGATACGTCGAAGGGCCTGCCTATGTTGAAGGCGGCGGCGGCGACGCAGTCGATTACTGCCTTTCGCGCTTCAAGTCGTATGACCCAGCATCAGGCACCTATCTGGGCTACGACGGTGCGCGCCATCCCTGCCCGTAGCGCATCGTTGCCTCATCGATCGAACGATGAACCGCCCCGCATTGCGGGGCGGTTTGCTTTCGGCTTCAGCCCGCCGCAACGTTGGCGGCGAAATTCTTGAAGAAATCGTCCGCGACTTTCTTCGCCGCGCCATTCACCAGACGTTGGCCGAGCTGGGCCAGCTTGCCGCCGATCTGGGCCTCGACGTTGTACGTCAGGAGCGTGCCGCCGTCCTTTTCCGTCAGCGTGACACTGGCGCCGCCTTTGGCAAAGCCGGCCACGCCGCCATCGCCCTCGCCCGAAATCCGGTAGCCATTGGGCGGATCGAGGTCGGTCAGATGGACCTTGCCTTTAAAACGCGCCTTGACCGGGCCGATCTTGGTCACCGCGACCGCCGACATTTCCGTGTCGGAAGACTTGATCAACTCCTCGCAGCCCGGGATGCAGGCCTTCAGGACCTCGGCATCGTTGAGCTTGGCATAAACAACCTCGCGGCTGGCGGGGAGCTGGACCTCCCCCGTCATTACCATCGCCATCGGCGCCGTCTCCTTGAATTACGTGAGGCCGCAGCGGCCTGAGACAGGTGACTTAAGCCGTCGCGAGGCTGCTGAAAAGAGCTTTGCAGGGGGCGCTGGGCGCTTTAAGGGTGTCGGCCACGCCACCTTCAAGAACGAAAAGACATCCCAGGGAGATCCGATATGCCGATGATCGATGCCGACGGCTGCCCGATCAATGTCGAAGTGTCCGGCAGCGACAGCGCGCCGGCGCTGATCCTGTCCAATTCGCTCGGCACCGATCTGCACATGTGGGACGACCAGGTCGGCGAATGGTCCAAGCACTTTCGCGTGGTGCGTTATGACCGCCGCGGCCACGGCAAGTCCGGCTCGCCAAAGGGCCCCTACACCATGGAACGGCTCGGCCGCGACGTGCTGGCGATTGCCGATGCACTCAAGATTCAGAAATTCAACTGGTGCGGCCTGTCGATGGGCGGCATGGTCGGCCAGTGGCTCGGCGCCAATGCGTCGGAGCGCATGGAGAAGCTGGTGCTGTCGAACACCAACTTCTACTACGCCGACAAGACGTTCTGGAATTCACGCGTCAAGGCGGTCGAGGAGAACGGTCTCGCCCCGCTGGTCGGTCCGAACATGGAGCGTTGGTTCACCAAGGGCTTCCGCGATCGGGCGCCGCAGGTCATGGAGCGAATGACCGCGATGTTCCTCAATTCCAACCCGGTCGGCTACATCGGCTGCTGCGAAGCGGTGCGCGACATGGACTTCACTGCGTCTAACCCGTCGATCAAGGCGCCGACTTTGGTGATCGTCGGCGCACAGGATGCAGCGACCCCGCCGGCCGCGGGCGAAGCCATCGCCAAGGCGATCAAGGGCGCCAAGGTCGCTTCGCTCGACGCGGCGCATATCGCCAATGTCGAACAGCCGAAGGCCTACACCGAGACGGTATTGAATTTCCTCAAGGCGTAAGGGGCGACGCGATGGATGAAAAAGAGCGCCACGAAAAAGGCATGAGCCAGCGCCGCAAGGTGCTGGGCAACGCCTGGGTCGACCGGGCCAATGCCAAGAAGACGCCGTTCACGTCCGAATTCCAGGACTTCATCACCCGCGCCGCGTGGGGCGAGATCTGGACGCGGCCGCATTTCGACGAACGCACGCGGCGCATCCTGGTGATCGGGACGATGCTGGCGCTCGGCCATTGGGACGAATTTCGCATGCACGTCCGCGCAGCGCTGACCGAAGGCGGATTTTCGCAGGACGATATCAAAGAGATCATTCTGCAACAGGCGATCTATGCCGGCGTGCCCGCCAGCAATCACGCCTTCAAGGAAGCGGCCGAGGTCATGGTCGAGATTGCCAACGCAAAATAGCCCATCCAGGCGAACGGGCTACTGACTTCGTTTCTAAATCCAGAAATCAGCGCCAGGGCGTGAACGACGCCGTCTCCGACATTCGCACCGACGCGACGAGGTCGCTGTCCCTGCGATAATTGCGTTCGACAATGCACAGCGCGGTTGCCAGAGCAGCCAGCGCCAGTTGGATCACCTGCTCGCGCGCCAGTTCGGTATTGCCCGACGCGACCGCGGGACCCGCCGACACGATGGCGATCAGCACCACCAGGATCAAACCGCCTTCGAGAATTTCCGTCGATGGCTTGCCGCCGGAAAGACAGCGCAGACGATCGACGAGATGAATGGCGCATATGGCGGCGACCGCCAGCTTCAGCGCACCGAAGAAAGCACCCAGTTGTATGAGGCCCATCGGCGCGAGGCCGAGCACGCGGCCGATACCGAACACATATTGCGAACGCCAGACGTCTTCGAGACCAAAGGTCGGCGACGTCAGGATGCGCAGCGCGTCGAAGCCCCAGAACAGCGTAAAATAAAGCGCGATCGCCATGATCATGGCCACCGTGGCGTTCGAAACTTTCCGCATGCGTGCATCCCCCAACAGGAAGCATCACGGGTAGACGCTTCAAATCGTAATTTCAAAAGAAACCAAACCTTTACCTTACTTGTTAGCCGCTTAACCAAACGCGATGCGGCGCGGGTCCAATGACGCGATGACAGCCGCAACGAAAAGCCCCGCCAAATGGCGGGGCTTCCGTTCAAAAGTTACTGTTGCGACTTAGCGGTTCTGGCCGCCCTGTTGTCCGGGCTGACGCTCGCCGCCCTGCTGCTGCTGGCCGGGCTTCTGACCGCCGCCCTGCTGTTGGCCACCCTGCTGGCCGGGCTGATTGCCCTGCTGCTGTTGACCCGGCTTCTGGTTCGGATTTTGGTTCTGGGACATACGTATATCCTCCATGTTGGCTTTTTGACTCGGAGACAACCTCCGAATTTTCCGGCCGTCACAACAACGTCCCGTCAAAACCTTCGTTCCGATTGCAACCGGTTCCATTGCATTTGTAATGTGCGGTTCCACCGCGGCGGCACACTTAATAACAAGCCGCCTTTTCGCCACGTTGCCGCTGCCACGGCGCCCTGTTAAGCCTTTGGCACTGCAACATTCGACCGTCTGCCGGGCGGTCACCGAAAGGCTTGAGCCAGAGCATGGAAATTTTCATCCAGCAGCTCATCAACGGCATTACCCTCGGCTCGATCTACGGCCTGATCGCCATCGGCTACACCATGGTGTTCGGCATCATCGGCATGGTGAACTTCGCCCATGGCGACGTCTTCATGGTGTCGTCCTTCATCGCCTTGATCGCCTTCCTTATTCTGACCACTTGGCTCGGCGTTACCTCGGTCGCCCTGGCGCTGCTGATTGTGCTGGTGGTCGCGATGGTGTTCACGTCGCTCGTGAACTGGACCATCGAACGCCTCGCCTACCGGCCGTTGCGCGGTTCGTTCCGGCTCGCGCCGCTGATATCGGCGATCGGCATGTCGATCTTCCTGTCGAACTTCGTCCAGGTCAGCCAAGGCCCGCGCAACAAATCGACGCCGCCGATGGTGCAAGGCGAGTTCGTGCTGTTCACCAAAAACGACTACGGCGTCACCCTGTCGTACAAACAACTGATCATCTGGGGCGTCACCGCCGTGCTGCTCGCCGCGTTCTGGTATTTGGTCACCAAGACCAAGCTGGGCCGCGCACAACGCGCCTGTGAACAGGATCAGAAGATGGCGGCACTTGTTGGTGTCGATGTAGATCGCACAATCTCGATGACCTTTGTCATCGCCGCGGCGCTCGCCGCCGTCGCCGGCACCATGTACCTGATGTATTATGGCGTCGTCAGTTTCGCCGATGGCTTTGTGCCCGGCGTGAAGGCGTTCACCGCGGCCGTCTTGGGCGGCATCGGCTCGCTGCCCGGCGCGGTCATCGGCGGCATTCTCATTGGTCTTATCGAAACGATGTGGTCGGCATATTTTTCCATCGACTATAAGGACGTCGCCGCCTTCTCGGTGCTGGTCATCACGCTGATCTTCCTGCCGCAAGGGCTGTTCGGACGGCCCGACGTCGAGAAAGTCTGAGATGACCTTGGAGGCCACGCCGGAACGCAACAGGTTCGCCGCCGCCTTTTACGACGCCGGCGTCACCGCCCTGATTGCCTTCGGTCTGTTGCTGCCGCTGATCGGCTTCCTCACCGTCACCAATATCCGCAACGAACTGGAATTGACGACGCGCTGGCCGCTGCTGTTTTCACTGGTCGGCATCGCCGGCTTTGGCCGCCTGTTCTATTCGCTGACGCTCGCGCCCTGGCTGCGGCAGCGCGCCATGCGCCCTGTGCCGACAACTTTGCCCTTGTGGCGCGTTCTGCTCGGCAAATGGTTCGTGCCGTTCGCCGTCGGATTCGTCATCGCCTATCCGCTGATCGTGCTGGCCATCAACGGCCTCGGCGGCTCGGTGAAATGGATCGACAATTTCGGCATCCAGATACTGATCTACGTGATGCTCGGCTGGGGCCTCAATATCGTGGTCGGCCTCGCCGGCCTGCTCGATCTCGGTTACGTCGCCTTCTACGCCGTGGGCGCTTACGCCTATGCGCTGCTCGCCAAGGAATTCGGCTTCTCGTTCTGGATCCTGCTGCCGTTGGCCGGCGTGCTGTCATCGTTTTGGGGCATATTACTTGGCTTTCCGGTGCTGCGGCTGCGTGGCGATTATCTTGCCATCGTTACGCTGGCCTTCGGCGAGATCATCCGGCTGGTGCTCATCAACTGGGTCGACCTGACCGGCGGCTACGCGGGCATCACCGGCATTCCACGGCCGACTTTCTTCGGTATTCCGTTCAACGCCAATGAAGACGGCTTTGCAGCGACCTTCGGCCTGGAATTCTCACCGATCTACCGCACCGTGTTTCTCTATTACCTGATCCTGGCGCTGGCCTTTCTTACCGCCTTCGTCACCGTGCGCCTGCGCCGCCTGCCGGTCGGCCGCGCCTGGGAAGCGCTGCGCGAGGACGAAATCGCCTGCCGCTCGCTCGGCATCAACACCACCAACACCAAGCTCACCGCTTTCGGTATCGGCGCAATGTTTGCCGGCTTTGCCGGTTCGTTCTTTGCTGCGCGCCAGGGCTTCATCTCGCCCGACTCCTTTACGTTCCTCGAGTCGGCCAGCATTCTGGCGATTGTCGTCCTCGGCGGCATGGGCAGCCAGATCGGCGTCGCCTGTGCCGCGATTGTCATGATCGGCGGCACCGAGATCATGCGCGAGCTCGATTTCCTCAAACGTATTTTCGGCGAGACTTTCGATCCGACGCAGTACCGCATGCTGCTGTTCGGCTTCGCCATGGTGCTAATCATGGTAGTGCGGCCGCGCGGGCTGATCTCGTCGCGCTCGCCTTCGGTCTTCCTGAAGGAACGCAAGAACATCGGCTCCGACCTCGTCAAAGAAGGTCACGGCTGATGACGATTCTGCGCGTCGAGCACCTGACCATGCGCTTCGGCGGACTTGTCGCGGTCGACGACCTGTCGTTCGAGGCGCAGGAAGGCGAGATCACCGCCTTAATCGGCCCGAACGGCGCCGGCAAGACCACGGTCTTCAATTGCATCACCGGTTTTTACAAACCCACCGAAGGCCGCCTTGGCCTGCGCCATGGCGAAGCATCGATCTGGAGCGAATTGGATACGCTGACCGAAAGCGGCCAGCGCAGCCTCAGCCGCGGCAACGGCAAACTGTTTCAGCTCGAGCGCCTGCCCGATTATCTCGTCACCCAACAGGCCCGCGTCGCCCGCACCTTCCAGAACATCCGCCTGTTCTCCGGCATGACCGTGCTGGAAAATCTGCTGGTCGCCCAGCACAACAAGCTGATGCTGGCGTCGGGCTACACTTTGCTCGGCGTGCTCGGCTTTCCGACCTACGGGGCTGCGGAGCGCGCCGCCATCGACCAGGCGCGGCTCTGGCTCGACCGGGTTGGCCTGCTGGAGCGCGCCGACGATCCGGCCGGCGATTTGCCCTATGGCGCGCAACGGCGTCTCGAAATCGCGCGCGCGATGTGCACCGAGCCGGTGCTGCTGTGTCTCGACGAGCCAGCCGCCGGCCTCAATCCGCGCGAGAGCGCCGAACTCAATACGCTGCTGCGCACGATCCGCGACGAGCACGGCATCTCGATCCTGCTGATCGAACACGACATGTCGGTGGTGATGGAGATTTCGGACCACCTGATCGTGCTCGACTACGGCGTCAAGATTTCCGACGGCACGCCCGACCAAGTACGCAACGATCCGAAAGTGATCGCCGCCTATCTCGGTGTCGCCGAAGAAAAGGTCGAGCAGGTCGCGGCGGAGGTCGGACTATGACCGCCCTGCTCTGCGTTCGCGGCGTGACGACCTATTACGGCCGCGTCCAGGCGCTCAAAGGCATCGACATGGAGGTGAACGACGGCGAGATCGTCACCTTGATCGGCGCCAACGGCGCCGGCAAGTCGACGCTGATGATGACGATCTGCGGCAATCCGCGCGCACGCGAAGGCTCGATCGAATTTGCGGGACAGGACATCACCCGCATGCCGACGCACGAGATCGCGCGGCTCAAGCTGGCGCAATCGCCGGAAGGCCGCCGCATCTTCTCGCGCATGACAGTGCTGGAAAATCTGCAGATGGGCGCGACGACAGGCGACCCCGCAC
The DNA here is from genome assembly GCA_903891395.1 of uncultured Hyphomicrobiales bacterium. Lineage (GTDB taxonomy): Bacteria > Pseudomonadota > Alphaproteobacteria > Rhizobiales > Xanthobacteraceae > Pseudolabrys. The sequence goes on from CAITEM010000156.1 coordinate 7,742, forward strand.
AATTTTCGTCGGACCTCGAGCGCGTGCTCACGCTTTTCCCCCGCCTCAAGCAGCGCCTGACGCAACGCGGCGGCACGTTGTCGGGCGGCGAGCAGCAGATGCTGGCAATCGCCCGCGCGCTGATGGCGCGACCGCGGCTGTTGCTGCTCGACGAGCCGTCGCTGGGTCTGGCGCCTCTGATCGTGCGGCAGATCTTCGACGCCATCCGCATGCTCAACGAGCAGGATGGCCTCACCGTGTTTCTAGTCGAACAGAACGCCTATCACGCGCTCAAGC
>CAITEM010000157.1 GCA_903891395.1 uncultured Hyphomicrobiales bacterium
CGAAACCATGACGGCCATCATGGCACGCGAAATGCGCGGCCGTTCGATCACGGTCAACGCCGTCGCCCCCGGCCCGACCGCGACGGACATGTTCATGAACGGCAAAACGCCGGAGGTGGTCGAGCGCATCGCCAAGATGGCGCCTTTGGAACGGCTCGGCACGCCCGAGGAAATCGCCAACGTCGTTGCGTTTCTCGTCAGCGCCGAAGGCGCGTGGATCAACGGTCAGGTGCTGCGCGCCAATGGCGGCATGGTCTAGGCGTTAGCGGTCAACGCCGCGGAGCGCCGCCGCCGCACGTTCTTGCGCCAGTTCAGCACGCGCTGCGTCGTGCGTTCGGTCGCGCTCTTGAGCGCCGACACCAGCGAGAAGGCCGTGAACAGCGCGCCGAGGATCCACAGGCTGAGGTCGAAGCTGGCGAGCGTCAGCGCGATCGCGCCCCGGCCAACGACTTTGAGAATGGCCCGCGTCTTTGAGCCTTCTTTTTCCGCCAGCTTGGCCACCTGCGCCATTTCGCGCGGTGTCTCGGCGATCTTCAAGCCTTCCAACGCAGCTTGCGTGCCGGCCTTGGATTGCACGCGGCCGACGTCGCGCGCCAGATGCATCAGACCGCCGGCACGCTCGACCTTCACAGCCTCGCGGATGCCGCGGATCGCCAGCGCCGGCTCGGTGATCGAGGCGCCGGCGATCGCGCCTTTTAAGCGGCCCCAGTCCGCCACGCCGCGCAATAGGCGGCCGATGCTGGCGGCGAGATCGGCGCTCAATTGTCCGGTCTTGCGCGCGGCTTTCGCGATCGACAGCCCGACGCGCGCCGGCGCCCCCGCGCCGAGCGTTGCGTAAGTTCCCGCAGTGATGGCAAGGCCGACGCAGGCCAGGCCCAGAACAAGTTCGTCGGCCTGCTGGCCGGTCGCCATCCGCGTGCCTTCCCGCACGGCGTCGCGAATGTCGCCGAACACGAACAGATCGCCGAGCGCGGTGCCGGCCAGTCCGGCGCCGTCATTGGGTTTGCCGGTCACCAGCCCCATGGCGAAGCTCTCGGCGGCGTGGCGCGTACTCGCTGCTTCGGCCACCGCGACATTCACTTTTTCGGTGAGTACGGGATCGAGCGCAACGTGACGATCCGCCGCCAACGCGACGAAACTCTGCGCCAGATCGGCATCCTTGGCCGCCAGTGCCGCATCGATCTCGCGTTGCGCGAGGCTCGTATCAAAGTTCTGATCGAGCGCCCGTGACGCGATCTGCGACGGGTCGTCCTCGGTGGCAAACTGGGTGCCGGCATCGACGCCGCGCGGCACAACGTACCAGGCGGCGCCCGCCAGAACGGCGACCGCCAGCAGTGCCGGCGCGACACGCCGCGACCGCCCCACCACGACGTGTGGTGTCGGCATGACCGCCCCTGTTGGCGCGAAGCCTTGCGCGTCCCGCATGATCCCTTTCGTCCCCGTTGGGCCATCGGCCGATAATCGAATCGCGCTCTGGGGATAAACCCTACCCCGCCGGCCCAACGATACGAAAACGCTTGGGATTCAACGGTGTTCCATGTCCGTTGGATGACGGTTTACGAACGGTGACAGGCTCTTGCGGCATCGCTATGGTGCGGACAAATCGCCGCAACCGTGCGCTCAAGAGGTCTCTCCATGGCGGAACACGTCGTCCCCCATTTCCACAACGATCCCGGCGTGCCGGTGATCGAAATCGGCGCCCACGAGTTCATGTGCGTCGGCGCGACGCCGCCGTACGACCACCCGCATGTCTTTCTCGACATGGGCGACGCCAACGAAATCATCTGCCCCTATTGTTCGACGCTGTACCGGCTCGATACGTCGCTGAATTCGCACGCGGCCAGGCCGCCGGAATGCGCGCTGCCGCTGACGGCCGCCGCCTGACCTTTTTCCAGGAGTCATAGCCTTGGCCGCGCGTCACGTTATCGTCGCAGGCGCAGGGATCGCGGGCCTGACGGCGGCCTTGGCGCTGTCGCGCGTTGGTCTGCGCGTCACCGTGCTGGAGCAGGCCGCGCGTCTCGAGGAAGCCGGTGCCGGCATCCAGTTGTCGCCGAACGCCACCCGCGTCCTCATCGACCTCGGCCTGCGTGATCTGCTGGCGCCCGCCGTGACCGCGCCGCACGCCGTGCGCGTGATGGCCGGCGGATCGGGTCGCGAGATCGTGCGCATTCCGCTGGCCGACGCCGAGCGCCGCTACGGCGCGCCGTACTGGACCATCCATCGCGGCGATTTGCAGGCGGCGCTGGCCGCCGCCGCCAAAACCACCATCGACATTACGCTCAAGCTCGGCACGCATCTCGACGACTTCGTCGCGCACGGCAACGGCGTCACCGTGCAGGCGCGCGTCGGCCGCCAGATGATCGACGAGCGCGGCGTTGCCTTGATCGGCGCCGACGGCATCTGGTCGCACGTCAGCGCGCAACTCAAGCGCCAGAACCGTCCGCGGTTTCGCCACCGCACGGCGTGGCGCGCGCTCATTCCCGCAGCCGCACTCCCCGACGAATTCCGCACGCCCTTCGTGCATCTGTGGCTCGGCCAGGACGCGCACCTTGTGCACTACCCGGTCAAAGGCGGCCGCCTGTTCAACGTCGTCGCCATCGTCAACGACGAGTGGCATGACGAAGGTTGGTCGGCGCCCGGCAACCCGGACGAAATCCTGCGCCACTTCGCGCGCTTCTCCTGGGCCGACAAGGCGCGCGATCTGATCGCATTGCCGGAGCAATGGACCAAGTGGGCCCTGTATGAACGCGACGCGCCATTCAAGGGCGGCGTCGGCCCGGTGACGCTGATCGGCGATGCCGCTCACCCCATGCTGCCGTTTCTGGCGCAAGGCGCCGGCATGGCGATCGAGGACGCCGCGGTTCTGGCATCGATGCTCGCCAAATACATCGACGATCCGGCCGACGCGCTGCGTGCTTATGAAGGCGCCCGCCGCCACCGCACCGCGCGCGCCCAGAACGCCTCGGCCAAGCAGGCCAAGATCTATGGCAAGACCGGGCCGGAAGCGTTGATCCGCAATCTCGTGATGAAGGCGATGGGCGGAGAAAAACTGCGCGCGCGCTACGACTGGTTGTATAGTTGGCAGCCGCCGGAATTAGCCGCATCGAACCAGCGACACCAACTGCCTCCCGACTGATCGAGCCCGTCATGTTGTTTCCCGCCACCATCGCCGGCAGTCTGCCAAAACCGTCATGGCTCGCCGAGCCCGACAAGTTGTGGCCGCAATGGCGGCTGCAAGGCGATGACCTCGCCCAAGGCAAACTTGACGCCACTTTGCTCGCCATCAAATTGCAGGAAGACGCCGGCATCGATATCGTCGGCGACGGCGAACAGTCGCGCCAGCATTTCGTCCACGGCTTCCTCGAATTCGCCGACGGCATCGACTTCTCGCACAAGGTCGAGATGGGCATTCGCGGTGACCGCTACAAAGCGATGGTGCCGGTCGTTCGCGGTGAACTGAAACTCAAAGGCCGCGTGCATCAAACCGAAGCGCGCGCCGCCCGTTCGCACACGCAACGCAAACTCAAGATCACCCTGCCCGGACCGATGACCATTTCCGACACCGTCGCCGACGAGTTTTACGGCGACAAAGTGAAGATGGCGATGGCCTTCGCCGATCTGCTGAACCAGGAAGCCCGCGCGCTTGAGGCCGACGGCGTCGACGTTATCCAGTTCGACGAGCCGGCTTTCAATGTGTTTATGGGTGAAGTTGCCGGTTGGGGCATCGAGGCTTTGCACCGCGCCATCGACGGCCTGAAGTGCACCACCGCCGTGCACATCTGCTACGGCTACGGCATCAAGGCCAATATCGACTGGAAGAATTCGCTCGGCGGCGAATGGAAACAATACGAAGAGATATTTCCGGCGCTGGCGAAAAGTCGCATCGATCAGATCTCGATCGAAGCCATCAATTCGCGCGTGCCGCTCAAGCTGATGTCGCTGCTCGACGGCAAGGACGTGCTGGTCGGCGTCATCGACGTTGCCAATGAGACGGTGGAGACGCCGGAGCAGATCGTGCAATTGATCGGCGAAGTGATGAAGCATGTGCCGAAGGAGCGCATCATCGCCTGCACCAATTGCGGCATGGTGCCGATGCACCGCGATATCGCGGCTGCCAAGCTCGTGGCGCTCGGCCAAGGCGTGGCGCTGGCCAGGAAACGCCACGCGTGAGTGAGACGCCAAGCGCCCGCACTGCCGACACCATCCTCACCAACGGCAAGATCACCACACTCGACCGCGAAAACCCGGAGGCACAGGCGGTGGCGATCGACGGCGGCCGCTTCCTCGCGGCCGGCTCCGAGCGCCACGTCATGGCTTTCGCCGGCCCGCACACCAAGCTGATCGACCTGAACGGCCGCCGCGTCATCCCCGGGCTGATCGACAGCCACATGCACATCATCCGCGGCGGACTGAACTATAATATGGAATTGCGCTGGGATGGCGTGCGCTCACTCGCCGATGCCATGCGCATGTTGCGCGAGCAGGCGCAACGAACGCCGGCCCCGCAGTGGGTTCGTGTCGTTGGCGGTTTCAGCGCGCATCAGTTCGCCGAGAAACGATTGCCGACGCTCGACGAGATCAACGCCGCCGCGCCCGACACGCCGGTGTTCATCCTGCACGTCTATGACCGCGCGCTCTTGAACGGCGCGGCGTTGCGCGCCATCGGCTACACCAAGGACACCCAGGATTTCCCCGGCGGCGAAATCGTCCGCGACCGGCACGGCGAGCCGACCGGCCTGCTGATCGCCAAGCCCAATGCCACGATCCTCTACGCCACGTTGGCCAAGGGACCGAAGCTGCCCGCGGAATATCAGAAGAACTCGACGCGCCATTTCATGCGTGAAGTAAACCGGCTCGGCGTCACCAGCGTGATCGACGCCGGCGGCGGCTTTCAGAACTATCCGGACGATTACAAGATCATCGAGGATTTGCACCGCGACGGCCAATTGACCGTCCGCATCGCCTATAACCTGTTCACGCAGAAGCCGAAGCAGGAACTGGCCGACTTCGACAGTTGGGCCAAACAGGTGACGCCGGGCCAGGGCGACGACACCTATCGGCACAATGGCGCCGGCGAAATGCTGGTCTACAGTGCCGCCGACTTCGAAGACTTTCAGGTCGAGCGCCCAGAGCTACCGCCATCGATGGAGAGCGACCTCGAACCGGTTATTCGCCTGCTCGCCAAAAACAAATGGCCGTGGCGGCTGCACGCGACCTACAACGAGACCATCACGCGCGCGCTCGACGTCTTCGAAAAGGTCAACCGGGACATCCCGCTCCATCAGGCGAACTGGATTTTCGATCACGCCGAGACCGTGGACGACCGCAATATCGAACGCATCGCCAAACTGGGAGGCGGCATCGCGATCCAGCATCGCATGGCCTATCAGGGCGAATATTTCGTCGAACGTTACGGCCACAAAGCGGCCGAACGCACGCCGCCGATCCGCCGCATGATCGAACTCGGCGTCAAGGTCGGCGCCGGCACCGATGCCACGCGCGTCGCGTCCTATAATCCCTGGGTGTCGCTATCCTGGCTGGTGACGGGGCAGACAATCGGCGGCTTGTCGCTCTACCCCAGTGCCAATACGCTCGACCGCGACACCGCCTTGCGGCTATGGACCGAACAGAACACCTGGTTTTCCACCGAAGTCGGCAAGAAAGGCCAGATCAAATCCGGTCAACTGGCCGACCTGGCCGTGCTGTCCGACGATTACTTTTCGGTCCCCGGCAACGCCATTCAGGACATCACCGCGGTGTTGACGGTGCTGGGCGGAGAGCCTGTGTACAGCGATGCCGAATTCAAGGATCTTGCCCCGCCGCTGCCGCCGGCCATGCCGGATTGGTCGCCGGTGCGGCGCTACGGCGGCTATCAGAAGCGCGCGGGCGATGACACGAAGCCCGCCTTCAGCATGCGGTGCGGTTGCGCCGGCGCTTGCGGCATCCACGGCCACGCGCATGCCAATGCGTTGTCGGCGCAAGCGCCGGTCGCCGACGACAAATCGTTCTGGGGCGCGCTCGGCTGTTCGTGCTGGGCTTTCTAAGCGGGCGCTAGCGCCCGGCGCGTCCCATCACGTCCATCAGCTCGGCGACCTTGCGCCGCTGGTCGGCCTTGTCGCCGCTGGAGATCGCGTGCTCGACGCAATGCGCGACGTGGTCGCGCAGGATTTCCTCTTCGGCCTTGCGCAGCGCCGCGCGCACCGCGGCGATCTGCGTCACAATATCGATGCAGTAGCGCTGATCCTCGACCATACGCGCGAGACCGCGCACCTGGCCTTCGATGCGGTTGAGCCTTTTCAGCGTCGACGCCTTGCTGTCCTTTGCCATCGCCGTTATATACCCCCCTAGGGTATATAAAACAAGACTGGCTTCCATGACTGACGCGCACGCCGGACACGATCACCACCATCACGGCGCGCCTGCCGAAGGCGGCGCTCTCGATCCGGTCTGCGGCATGACGGTCGACCCGCACGCCGTAAAACACCGCGCCGAATATCGCGGCCATCCGTATTATTTCTGCTCGGCCGGCTGCCGCGCCAAGTTCGTTGCCGATCCG
>CAITEM010000158.1 GCA_903891395.1 uncultured Hyphomicrobiales bacterium
GCGGTTGCGCCTGAATGAATGGGCGCTGTCCGGCGATTGGACCGTGAAGAAGGAGAACACGGTTCTTGCCAAAGCCAGTGGGCGGATTTCGTACCGCTTTCACGCCCGCGATCTTCATCTCGTCATGGGCCCGGCAACGCCGGGCACCACCATAAAATTCCGCGTGTCGATCGACGGAAAGCCGCCGGGCACGGCCCACGGGTTCGACGTTGACGAGGCCGGCACAGGCACGGTGACCGAACAGCGCCTCCACCAGTTGATCCGCCAATCGGGACCCATCGCCGATCACACGTTCGACATCGAGTTTCTCGATCCGGGCGTGGAGGTCTTTTGCTTCACGTTCGGCTGACCCCTGGCGCGGAAGGCCGGCCTTTTATCCCTTGTCTCCCCATCGCACCTGCACCATCTTCCCGCTATGCTCACGCGAGCCTGACGGTTTGAGAGCTTTTGGAGAACAACAATGACCAACGGCAATACGCTTTCGGGCGCCGATCTCGACGATCGTATCGCGATCCTTCGCGACAATATCCGGCAGTTGACCGAGCAGGCCGCAGGCTCTTCCGGCGCGGCGGACGAGGAACGGACCGCCGAGCGCATCGCGCAGCAGACTGAAGAGCTCGAAGTTTTGGTGAAGCAGCGCGACGCGGCCGGGAAGAAGTAAGGCCTCCCACCCAACCTCATGGTGAGGAGCGTTGCGCCGCAACGCGTCTCAAACCATGACAGCCACAGAGCGGGCCGCCTCGATCCTTCGAGATGCCCATCTTCGCTTACGCTTCGATGGGCTCCTCAGGATGAGGCGGGGCGGGAAGCTCAGCACCTCAGACCGCCGCCACGCAATCGATCTCAAGATCGAACGGGCCGGGCCAGGAGTGGATGAACATGAAGATGCGCGACGGCGCATCCTTCGGGAAATAGCGGTCATAGACGGCGTTGAAGATGGCGAAGCGCGTCTCGCCCGGCGTGCAATAGACGTTGCACTTGATCACATTGGCGAGAGACGAGCCGGCCGCTTCGACGCAGGTTTTAAGTTGCGCCATCACCAGCTCGCATTGCCGTTCGAACGGCACGGGCTTGATCTCGCCGGTATCGGGATCGAATGGCGGCAGGCCGGACAGAAACACCAGGCCGTTGGCAATCGTCACCGGGTAGGCGACGCCGCCCTTTTTATAGCGTTCCAGATAAGTCGAGACCGGCTCGACGCGCAGACGTTGGATCATGGCGGTTCCTCATCACGGGAACGCCACCTTAGGCCGGAGCGGCGGCGCAATGCTTCGGCCCATGCCGAAGCGTCACACTTCTGCGGGTGCTCGCCTACCGGCGAGGAACGTTCGCGGCGCCGCGCCGTTGAAGACGCAACCCCGGGAGTTCACCGATGCGTACGGCGCGCTGTGGCGGCCGACGACGTCGGCAACAGCATCTGGCGCGTCAGTGGCACCGCTCAGACCAGCGCGAGGTAACCCTGATGCCGAGAAATTTGCAGCGATGGCTGTGCGGTCAGTTCGCCATGGGCAGCATGCTCGGCGCCGTTCTGGTGGCGGTTCTGTTTGCCGCCGGCGCGCCGATCGTCAGCCTGCTGCATCATGCCAATCCTGATGAAGCCTTGGGTGTGGTGGTAAGTTGTTTCGTCTTCTACTGCGGGGCCGGCGCGGCGCTATCGGGATTTATGTTCACCCTCAGCGATAAAACGTGAGCGGGGTGGCCGGGACAAGCCCGGTCATGACAGCTAATCTCATTTGATGACATCACCGCACGACACCACGCACACCAATCGCCTTGCATCCGCGACCTCGCCTTATCTCCTCCAGCACCAGCACAATCCGGTGGACTGGTGCCAATGGGGGCCGGACGCGCTGGCCGAGGCCAAGCGCTCGAACCGGCCGATCATGCTGTCGGTCGGCTATGCCGCGTGCCACTGGTGTCACGTCATGGCGCACGAGAGCTTCGAGGACGAAGCGACCGCGCGCGTGATGAACGATTTGTTCGTCAACATCAAAGTCGA
>CAITEM010000159.1 GCA_903891395.1 uncultured Hyphomicrobiales bacterium
GAGCGGGCGAAACCTTCGGCCACTTCCGATTCCGACCATGCGATGCGCATGCCTTTGCCGCCGCCGCCGGCAGAGGCCTTGATCATCACCGGATAGCCGAGCTGGTTGGCGATCTTCACCGCCTCCTGCTCGTCCTCGATGATGCCGAGGTGGCCGGGGACGGTGGAGACCTTGGCGGCCGCGGCCGCTTTCTTGGATTCGATCTTGTCGCCCATGGCGGCGATGGCCGCCGGGTTCGGGCCGATGAAGACGATGCCGTTGGCTTCCAAGGCCTTCGGAAAGGCCTCGCGTTCGGACAGGAAGCCGTAGCCGGGGTGAACCGCCTCGGCGCCGCTCTCCTTGCAGGCGGCGACGATCTTGTCGATGACAAGATAACTCTGGGCCGCCGGCGGCGGGCCGATCAAAACGGCGGTATCCGCCATTTCGACGTGCAGGGCGTCCTTGTCGGCCTCCGAGTAGACGGCGACCGTTTCGATGCCCATTTTGCGGGCGGATTTGATGATCCGGCAGGCGATTTCGCCGCGATTGGCGATCAAAATACGCTTGAACATGCGGCCTTGAGAGTGACGCCCTCGCCCAACCGGGAGATGGCTGCGGATAACCGGCACCTGTTACATTACTGTCTTGGGCTCCGAGTATCTAGCGCAACATCGTAACAAAGATGACCGGGAGTGACATTATGCCCGTCCGTATCAAAAGCCTGCTGCTCGGCGCCTGCGCCCTCACTTTGTGGTTTGGCCCGGCCGCGGCGCAATCCCAGCGCAATCTGATCCTTTTCGTGCCGGACGGCCTGCGCGCCCTCAAGGTCACCCCGGAAACCGCGCCGACCATGGCCGCGATCCGCGACCAGGGCGTCAATTTCGCCAATCCGCATTCGTTGTTTCCGACCTTCACCATGGCCAATGCGTCGGGGCTTTCGACCGGCCACTTCCTCGGCGACACCGGCACCTTCAGCAACACCATTTACGCCGGCTTTGCGGTCAAGACCGCGGCCGGCAGCGTCACGCCCTTCATCGAGAACGACCCGATCCTCGGCGAGGTCGACGCGCACTTCGACGGCAACTTCGTCGACGAAGACAGCATCCTGGTGGCCGCGCGGAACCAAGGTTTCAGCACCGCCGCCATCGGCAAGGTCGGCCCGGTGTTGATGTTCGATCATACCGAGCGGACCGGCGAGAAAACCATCACGGTCGACGATTCAACGGGGACACCGGCCGGCATTCCGCTGTCGCAGGAGGTTAAAGACAGACTGACGACGCTCGGCCTGCCCCCTGCCGCGCCGTCGCGCGGCGACAACGGCAAGGCCGGCGACAACAAGGTGCCGGGCACCGTCGTCGCCAATGTCACGCAGCAAAGCTATTTCGCCGATGTCGCGGCCAAGGCCGTGCTGCCGATGTTCAAGGCACGCAACAAGCCATTCGTACTGGTGTTCTGGTCGCGCGACCCGGACGGCACGCAGCACAATCAGGGCGACAGCCTGCTCACCGTGACGCCCGGCATCAACGGGCCGACCTCGCTCGCCGCCATCAAGAACGCCGACGACAATCTCGCCCAACTGCGCAAGGCGGTCGACGACCTCGGGCTGACGGCGACCACCGACATCGTGGTGTCGGCCGACCACGGCTTCTCGACGATCTCGAAAGAGAGCAAGACCAGCCCGGCCGCCAAGTCGGAGTACAAGGACGTGCCGGCCGGCCTGCTGCCCGCCGGTTTCGTCGCCATCGATCTGTCAAAGGCGCTCGGGCTGCCGCTGGCCGACCCCGACAACAAGAACGAGCCGGTCGCGACCGGCAGTTACCCCAAGCGCGGCAACGGACTGATCGGTGCCGACGCAGCCAAGCCCGATGTCGTCGTGGCCTCGAACGGCGGCTCCGACCTGATCTATGTGCCGGGCAAAGACCTGGCGCTGACCACCAAGGTGGTCGAGGCGCTGCTGGCGCAGGACTACGTCAGCGGGCTTTTCGTCGACAGCGAGATTGGCAGCATCCCCGGCACGCTGCCGATGTCGGCGATCAACATGCAGGGCGCGTCGCGTACGCCGCGGCCGTCGATCGTCATCAACTTCCGCTCCTATTCGACCGGCTGTGACGAGCCCGTGCTCTGCACCGCGGAGATCGCGGACTCCACCCTGCAACAGGGCCAGGGCATGCATGGCTCGTTCAGCCGCGCCGATACCATGAACTTCATGGCGGCGATCGGTCCGAGCTTCAAGAAAGGCTTCGTCAACGAGGTCCCGGTCAGCAATGCCGACATCGGCATGACCCTCGCGCACGTGCTCGGCCTGAAGATCCCGTTCAAAGGGTCGTTGCAAGGCCGCGTGACGTACGAAGCTCTGCCCGGCGGCGCCAGCCCCGACGTGAAATCCTGGACCGAGCGCGCCAAGCCGGGCGTCGACGGCCTGACGACAGTGCTGATGGGCCAGAGCGTCGGCGCCCAGCGTTATTTCGACGCCGCCGGATTCGAAGGCCGCACCGTCGGGCTGGAAGAGCGCAAGAAAGCAGCGAGTCGCTAAAAGGCCGACATGGCCGGGAGGAAATCATTTCCTTCCGGCGCCGTCCGGCCACAGCTTTGTTCTCCGCGAGAGGCGCGTTGTGGTGCAATCTCGCTCATTCGCAGGCGCCCTATTTCGCGCCTCTGCCGATCCCTATATTAAGCGCCCGAACGCATCACGTTTTATTTTGGAGGCTTTAATGTCATTGGCGATTGGCGACACCGCACCGGATTTCGAGGCCGAAACCACCGAAGGCAAAATCCGCTTTCACGAGTGGCTGGGCGATTCCTGGGGCGTGCTGTTTTCGCACCCGAAGGATTTCACCCCGATCTGCACCACCGAACTAGGCACCGTTGCCCGCCTCAAACCGGAATTCGACAAGCGCAACACCAAGGTCATCGGCCTGTCGGTCGATCCCGTCAGCAATCACGCGAAGTGGGCCGTCGACATCAAGGACGTGGTCGGCTTCGCGCCGAACTATCCGATGATCGGCGACACCGACCTCAAGATCGCCAAGGCCTGGGGCATGCTGCCCGCCTCGACCAGCGGCACCTCGGAAGGCCGCACCCCGGCCGATAACCAGACCGTGCGTAACGTCTTCATCGTCGGCCCGGACAAGAAGATCAAACTGATCCTGGTCTATCCGATGACGACCGGCCGTAACTTCGACGAGATCCTGCGCGTGCTCGATTCGCTTCAGCTTACCGCCAAGCATCGCGTCGCGACGCCGGCCAACTGGAAACAGGGCGAGGATGTCATCCTGACCGGCGCGATCAGCGACGACGAAGCCAAGAAGCTCTACCCGGGCGGCTATAAGCAGCCGAAGCCCTATATCCGCATCGCGCCGCAGCCGAAATAACACGGCATGGACTGTATGATGAGGGCGCGGGTCATGCCGCGCCCTTTTCATTGGGGCGCCGGGCCGGACATTGAAGGCGGATCGGCGTCGAAGAAGCCATCATGGATCGCCGCCGGAATGGCTATTGCCAAACCAAGAGTGATCAATATCCAGAAGGCGACGATGATACGCGTCTGACGCACCACGGCGGCACGGACCAATCCGACCTCGGCGTTGCCGACTTTGACCTGGCCAACCAGCACGATCTTCACCATCAGCGGAATGGTGGAATAGCCGAAAGCTAAAAACAGCGTGAAGAAGATCACGCGCGCAGTCAGTTGCGACGCCGAATTATCGGGCAGCAGCCCTTGGTCATGCAATACGTTGCCGACGATTGCCATGACGATGATCGCCGCAAAGAGCGCACCAGCTATGATTGCGTGGACTTTCAGACTGAACATAAGCCTGCCCGCTGATCCGCATCGTACCCATTTCCATCTTGCGTCAAATCCGCAAACCTTCCAAGACACGGGCTCAAAGGGTTCGCCTATGACTGACCTCGGATTCATTCACCGCTTTATTCCGGCGACGCAGCCAGGCCTGCCGCCGCTTCTCCTGTTGCACGGCACCGGCGGCGACGAGAACGATCTGATCCCGCTGGCGCAGCAATTACTGCCGCACGCCGCTTTGCTGTCGCCCCGCGGCAAGGTGCTGGAGCAAGGCATGCCTCGGTTTTTCCGCCGGCTCGCCGAAGGTGTGTTCGATCTCGACGACCTCAAGCTGCGCACCGCCGAACTTGCCGCCTTCATTGCCGCCGCGCGTAAGGCCTATGACCTGCCCACGCCGGTCGCGGTCGGCTTTTCCAACGGCGCCAATATCGCGGCATCGCTGCTGCTGACGCAGCCAGACCTGCTGGCGGGCGCCGTGCTGTTCCGCGCCATGTTGCCGTTCGAGCCCGGATCCCTGCCTGGCCTTGCCGGCAAACCCGTGCTGCTGCTGTCGGGCAGCAGCGACCAGATGATCCCGGCGGCATCCAGCAAGCGGCTCGCCGCGGTTTTGCAAACGGCCGGCGCGAAGCTTGCTTATCAAGCTCTTCCCGCCGGACACGGCCTGACGCAACAAGACGTCACGATCGCCGCGCAATGGCTGCAAGAATTCACGCCGGAGAAAATCTGAATGAGCGACGTCCATCCGCACGCCTATAACCAGCCGCCTTTCGCTCAATTCCTCGGCATGAAGATGACCGAGATCACGCCGGACCGAGTCACCGCCGAACTCGTCGTGCGGGAAGATTTGAACAACCGTTTCGGCATCATGCATGGCGGCGCCATCATGGCGCTGGCGGATAATTGTGGCGGCACGGCCGCCAGCGCGAATCTCAAGGAAGGCCAGACCACCACCACGGTCGAGAGCAAAACCAATTTCTTTGCCGCGATCCCGATCGGCGATACCGCCAAGGCCGAATGCACGCCGCTGCACAAAGGCCGTACCACCATGGTCTGGCAGACGCGCATCACCCGCAACGACGGCAAGCTGTGCGCCCTGGTCACGCAAACCCAGCTCGTGCTCAATCCGAGGAAGTAATCAGTCGCGGCTGACCGATGCCGCGGCGCTCGCTACCGCCGGTGTCATGCGCCCGCCGCGGTTGACGATGACAACACCGGCCGCGCAGATCACCATGCCGGCAATCGACAGCGCGTCGAGCTTTTCGCCGAACAGGATATAGGCCATCAGCGCCGTCACCACCGGCACCAGATAGAACAGGCTGGCAAAGCCGCTCGCCGCCGAACGGCGGATCAGCCAGTACATCAGGCCGACGGCCGAGATCGAAAGCACCAGGACCAGCCAGGCGATTGCGAACACCAGTTCGCCATTCCAGTGGACGATGCGCGTCTCGACCGCGAATGAACCGATTGCAAACAGCACGCCGGCGCCGGTGTATTGCACCAGATTGCCGATGCGCCAGTCGATCTTGCCGCAGAAGCGTTTCTGATAAAGCGTGCCGAGCGTGATGCCGAACAGCGCGACGAAGTTCGCGACCCAGCCGGTCCAGGTGCCGGCCTCCACCAAGGCGCGGTCGTGCAACACCAATGCGACGCCGCCGAGTCCAAGCGCCAGGCCGAACCACTGTATCCGCGAGACGGCCTCGCCCATGAAGCGGTTGGCGATGGTCGAGGTCAGGATCGGTTGCAGGCCGGTGATCAACGCGGAGATCCCCGCCGGCACGCCCTGGCTGATGGCGATGAACACGCCGCCGAGATAAAGGCCGTGCACCATCAGGCCGGACACCAGGCTGTGCGCGGCCTCGGCGCGCGACGGCCACGCCACCCGCGCGATCAGCGCGATGGCGGCCAAAATCACCGCCACGCATACCATCCGCACCGTGAGGAAGGTGAGCGGCTCGATATAGGGCAGACCGTAGCGGGCGCCGATAAACCCGGTGCTCCACAGCAGCACGAACAGCACCGGCGCCAGGGCAATCGCCAATTTGCTCAGGCGCATAGGGTCTTATGTCCGTTCGGGCTGCGTCTCAATGCGGGCGGGATGGATAGCATGTCCGCGACGATGTGACCTCCCCTCTTTCCCGGTTCCGCCATGCTAGGTTGCGGGCAACAACAAAGGTTCGGGGAACGCCACCATGCAAATCATCGCGGTATACGTCGTCCTGGTCGTTATCGGCGAATTCGGCGCCTATCTTGTGGGCCGCGCTGTCGAACAGTGGTCGCCGGGCGCAAGTTTGCCGGTGTTCCTCGCCTGCTTCTTCGCGGTATTCGCGGTTGCCTGGGTGGTTGCCGTGCGGCTGACGGCACCCAAACACGCATAACAAAGTTGCGAATTTTGCAAATTCAGGAACCAGCGTCGCGGCTGGCGGGTTCTCTTTGTCCCAGAGACAAAACTTGTCCAAAGACCAAGGAGGAATGCCATGTCAGATCCGCGTTTTACCGATCCACGAAACAGCGACCCTCATTTGATTGACCCCGTGTTGCGCCGCGACGAAAGCGCGGGCGGGATTTGGGGTTGGGTCGCAGGCCTCGCGGTGCTGGCTCTTGTTGCCTTCATCGTCGTGGCAGGCTGGACTAACAGCGGCACCAACAATGCCAACACCGAATCCCGCGCACCAATGACGACCGGAAGCGCGCCGACGTCTGCGCCGAGCACGACAGGCGCGGGTTCGATGTCGCCCGTCATGCCGGCCGCCCCTGCACCTTCGACGCCGGCCACGGCGCCTCGGAACGCGCAATAGGTCTGACTGAAGTTATGACACGAGGCCCCGGCGCTTTGCGCGCTGGGGCGAAGCCGTGTCCGGCCGTTAGGCGATAACAGCAGAAATGCCGAAGCCGACGCTGGCAACGATGATCGCCTCGATGGCTTGGAACTGCATGCCGCTCAGCACGTCGCTGAACAGCGGAAACGCCAGATTTCCAATCGGCAACATCACCGCCGCGAGCAGTGAAACGCATAACAAACGCACGATCAGTGCCCGTTCCATCCCCAACCCTCCCCAGAGCCTTTTCTTGTGGGCCCTATTTGGCACGGAAGCCGTGACCGAGGCAATCAGGTCTGGAACGCCGGATCGACCGGCACGCGGTATCCATTGGCCAGCCGGTTGGTTTCATTGGCCATTCCGGTGACCGCCATTAGCTCGCCGAACATGGCGTCAGTCATGCCGGCTTTGCGCGCCGCCGCGCTGTGGCTGGCGATGCAGTAGGCGCAGCCATTGGTCACCGACACCGCCAGATAGACCATTTCCTTGGTCAGCGGATCGAGCGCGCCCGGCGCCATGATCTCCTTGATGCTCTCCCAGGTGCGCTTGAGCGTTGCCGGGTCGTGCGCCAGATATTTCCAGAAATTGTTGACGTCCGGCACGTTGCGCGACGCTTTGATGTCGTCATAGACCGCGCGCACCTGAGGCGAGGCGTCGGCATATTCAACGGGCGATGGCATCGGCGGCTCCTTTGAGTTTCAGCATATCGAATGTCGCATCATGTCATTGCGGACCGCGCTCCGGCAATGACATGATCGTTCGGAAATACTATGAGACGACGACGTGAAACCAAAGGATCTGCAATGACGACATGGTGCCGCTTCAAGACCGCCGGAAAGACCAGCTACGGAATCGTCGAAGGCGATACCGTTTTCGCCGTCGAGGGCACGCCGTTCGGCGAGCACAAGCGCACCGCGCAAAGCTATCCGCTGGCCAGCGTCAAACTCGACATTCCGGTACGGCCCGAGACGTTCTATTGCGTCGGCATCAACTACAAGGATCACATCCTCAAGATGGCGAAGAAGCGCGGCGTCGCGCCGTCGTTCCCGCCCAAGCCGGACATCGGCTACCGCACCAACAATGCTTTGATCGCACACGACGAAGACATCGTGAAACCGGCCGACGCCGGCGACGCGTTCCAATATGAAGGCGAACTGGTCGCGGTGTTCGGCAAGCGTTGCCGCAACGTGTCGAAGGAAGAAGCGCTCGACTACGTGCTCGGCTGGACCATCGGCAACGACGTCAGCGAGCGCGGCTGGCAGAAGATCGACCGCACGCTGTGGCGCGCCAAGAATTCCGACACCTTCAAGCCGATGGGGCCATGGATCGTCACGGGCCTCAACCCCGACGACATGGAAACGGTGATCCGCGTCAACGGCCGCGAGACCGACCGCTTCAAGACCAACAACATGATCTTCGACGCGCCGACCTACATTTCGGAAGTGTCGAAATACTGCACCATCGAACCGGGCGACGTGATGTGGATGGGCACCGACGGCGTGCCGGAAAACATCAAGCCGGGCGACGTCTGCGAGATCGAGATCAGCGGCATCGGCACGCTGCGCAACAAGGTCGTGCAGGGATAAGCGATCGCTTGCTGCGAGCGAAGACGCCCTAAAACATCAGTTCCGGGCACTCCGGCATGGGGCCCGCCGCCTGACGCGATGGCAGCGCCATCGAGGCTTGGGCGTTGGCGGCGCTCGGCGCTTCGGGCGTTACCGCGATGCTGACCGCCACTGACTTGCGCTGCAGCGGATATTGCACCGCATAGCGCAGGCCGTCGCCGCCGGCGAAACCGGCATCGGGCCGGTACACCAGCCGCACGCCGCGCACGACACGGCCGATGCACTGCGCCTGCGTGCCCGCCGCCAAGGTCTGGATTCGGATTTCGGCGATGCGCGCGCAGACGCTGCCATGACGCGGTGGCTCATCGAGAAACAAAGCAGGATGCGCGATGGCCTCGCAATAGCGGTCCCAGCCCGCGTGTTCGCGGATGATGACGGGGCGGCCGGCCTGCCCGCTTGTTGTGAGTTCTTCGGCGGCGTCAACGGCCCGCGCGGAAAGCGTCATGCCGGCGAGGCAAAGGGCGAGCGCACCCGCAAATTTCAAACCATGCCGATGGAGAAAGCACCACATCGCTGCCGTCCCGCGTGCGAGCCAGCACTACCACGATTCGACACACACCGGCGCCGACGGAACTGCGCAAACTTTACGCATTGTTGCGGTGCAAGATATTTCCGTTCGTCCCCGCGCTCAAACTCCGCCTCATCCTGAAGAGGCGCGAAGCGCCGTCTCGAAGGATGGGCGGGCTCGTCTCCTACACCCACCCGCCGCGCGCCATGATCGCCGCGCAGAGCAGGATGACGACGATCGCCGCCAACTCGCCGTGGATGAACTTCTTGATGAAGGCGAGCTTCTTCGCGTCGACCTTGGGCGCCTGGCCTGCCGCGATCGCCGGGCGCCATGACAAAAATTCAATCGTCGGCATGATCGACAGCAGACCGACGATGATGAAGATCGAGAACTTGGCGAGGAAGGCGTGGCTGTTCATGTAATAGGTCTCGCCCTTCTCGAAGAAGAACACGCGGCTCAGACCGACGACCAGCAGCAGACCCGCCGCCATGCCGAGCACGGCGTCGGCCTTGACCAGCCGCTTGGCGATGGCGTGCGTCGGACCGCCCTCGCCCCCGGCGCCGGTTTGCTCGGCGCTCTGCACCTGCCCTATCAGGATGAACTCAACCGCAATCGCCGCCACCAGCGTGAAGGCGAAGAGGTGATGGAGGAAAGCGAAGAGAGTGGACATGATTTCAAGCCTCGAAAATACTTTGGATTTTACCTCGGCCTCAACTTTTATTTTGGATTTTCTTTTTTGACATCACGCGGCAACACCTCCCCCCTCACATACTTCTGCACGCGATAATTCAACGTATCCGCCACGAACACCTCGTCGCGCGGGGACACCGCGACGTAATGCGCTTCGCCGTATCGGCCGAGCGTCTTGCCCTGCCCCGAGCCGGCCATCTTGCCGACGACGTTGCCGTTGAGATCGAGCTTCATGACCTCGCCGGTGTGGCCGTGCGCCAGCCAGATGTGCTCATCCTCCGTCATGAACAGGCCGCACGGCGTGCCGGGATGCGATGACTCGCGGATGTAGGTGCCGTCGGCGTCGAACACTTGGATGCGGCCGTTGTTGCGGTCGGCGATGTAGAGCAGCCCTTGTTTGTCGAACACCAGCGAATGCGGCAGGTCGAACTCGCCCGGACCCATGCCCTTCCTGCCCCAGGTCTTCTAGAAATTGCCGTCGCCGTCGAACTGGTGGACGCAGGACTCCGCCTTGCCGTGGCCCTGCAGCACGTAGATGTCGCCGGTGGGGCCGACCACCGCTTCGTTTGGTTCGTGAAACAGTTTGAGGTGGCCGTAAGGATGCCACTCGCCTGTCCAGCCTTTGACGCCGAGCACCATCTCGAGCCGGCCTGACAGCTTGAACTTGTAGACCAGGTTCGACGCGACGTCGGTGGTCCAGATGTTGTCGTCGCTATCGATGCGCAGGCCGTGCGGCCGCTCGAACAGGCCGTCGCCGAAGCCGCGTATGAAGTTGCCGTCGGCGTCGAATTCCATCAGCGGCATCGGCCCGCGATGGATGACGAACATGGTGTCTTTCGACGTGAAGGCGATGCCCGACGTGCCGCCGAAATTCATGCCGGGCGGCAGCTTGAAGGAGTCCGGAACGGCGACGTAAGGCAGCGGCGGCGGGGACATGAAGGTCACGGCTTGAAGCGCGTTAGGCGCGTGAAAGATTATCACAGAACCGTGACCCGGGCGCTATCGCCGCGCACCGGAAAGTCATCAGCGGGAGGCCTCTATAAGCGCCGGAGCTCCATACATGGTGGAGAACAGGTCCAACCCCACGGAGACTTCAGATGAAAAAGATGCTTTTCGCAGCCGCGGTGCTCACCGCTCTCGCGACCCCGGCGCTGGCCCAGTCCATGGCACCCACGACCGGGACCCGCAGCTACACGTCGTCCACCGCCGACACGAGCGCCTATGGCGCTTTTGCTCAGGCGCCCGCCGCAACGCGGTCGCGCGCGCACACGCACGTCGACGCACCGGCGCATCAGGTGACCCCGCGCCGCTAACTGCGACACGTCATGCTCAGGCCCTCCGGCGCACAGCCCGGAGGGCTTGGCGTTTAAGCGACCGCCAGCCCTTTCGACGACGCGTCGATCATAGTCTTGGCCACGGCGCCATACAGCGCGGTCCAGGCCGCTTTGACCTCCGGCGTGAAGTCCGGGCCGAGCCCCTTGTCGAGCGTCCACAACAGCGCCTCGCCGACCGTGGCGTAGTGCTCGTCCTTGACGCCGTATTTGACGTGGCGGTGTGCCATCTGCTCAAGCAGATCGGTCAGCGCCGCGGCGTTACGCAGGCTGCCGATGGCGACGGCCAGCGTGTCCATCAGCTTGCGGGCCTGCGCGTCCATGTCGCCTTTGAACATCGACCGCAATTCGGGGGCGATGGCGAACAGCCGGTCGTAAAAAAGCTTCCCCGCTGCGTCCTTGATGTCCATCACCTTCACGAACGACAGGCGGACGAGTTGGACTTGTTCAGGCGTCATTGTTGAACTCCGGTTTAAGCCCGCAGCCGCTCGATCGCGGCGGTAAAGGCGTGCACGCGTTCCCGAATGCGTCGGGTCTGAAGCGCCACCTGCTGCGCCGCGTTGTTGACCTGCGTCACGTCCTGCGCGTTGGTGTCGGTTAATTGCTCGATCGCCGCGATGGATTTTTCGACGTGGCCGACGCCGGTCGCGGCCGAACTCACATTCGCAGCGATGCCTTCGGTGCCCGACACCTGCTGGCCGACCGCCTCGGCGATGCGGGTCGCCAACTGGTCGAGTTCACGGATTTTCGTTGAAACCGCCTCGATGGCCGTCACGGAGCGGTTGCTGGTGTCCTGCATGGCAGCGACGCGTTGCGCGATGTCCTGCGTCGCCTTGGCGGTCTGGTTCGCCAGTTCCTTGACTTCCTGCGCGACGACGCTGAAGCCGCGCCCGGCCTCGCCGGCGCGCGCCGCCTCGATGGTGGCGTTGAGCGCCAGCAGATTGGTCTGCGCGGCGATGCCGCTGATCAGCCCGGTCACCGCGCCGATCTCGGCGCTGACGGCCGCCATCTCGTCCATCGTTGCGCTGGTTCGCTCGGCCTCCTCGACCGCATCGGCGGCCAGTGCCGACGATTTCGCGGCGCTGATGCCGACTTCATTGATCGTGCGCGACAGTTCCTGCCCGGCGGCGGCAACGCGCCCGACCGTGTGCGACGTGTCCTCGGAAACCGCGAGCGCCGTTATGACCTGCGCGCTGGTTTTCGCCGAGGACGCGCCAAGGCGATCGGCATTGCCCATCAGCCCGACGGCGCTGGTATGAAGCGCGTCGATCGCGGCGGACATTTCAGTTTCGAAGCTGTCGAGCAAGGCGCGCGTTTCACCGGCGCTCCGAGTCGCGTCCGACAGCATGTCTTCCCGCGCGCCGGCGGCGCGTTCGAGTTCCGCGGAGATGTGCTCCGCCGCGGCGCGGGTCTTGTCCAGTTCGCCAAAGGCATCGCGGATGATGGTGCCGATGGCGATCAGCATGACCGACTCGACGACGACCACCCAGGCGTGGAGCAGGACCCGGGCGAAATCGCCGCCACCAGAGTAAAGCGCCTCCGGCATCAGCCAGTTGAACGTCAGGTGCTGGACCGCGATCAAGCCGGCGGCGAAGGTAACGACGCGCCAGCCGCAGAAGCCCGACAACATTGCCAGCACGGCAAAATAATAGAAGTGCATCTCGATCTGCCAGGGGTGCCCTTTCATCAAGAACACCAGCAGTGTGGTCTGCCCGACCAGCCCGATCGCCAGGGCATAAGCGACAACGAGCATCGGGCGCTGGAGGCGATACAGCAGCGCGGGCGCCGCCGCGAAAGCCACGGCGGCAACGGTGCTGGCCGCAACGTCCATACCCCTCACCGCGGCGACGACGATGAGAACCGGCACATGCAGCGCGGCGAGAACGATCAGGACCTTGGCGACGATGCCGCGCAAGGTTTCGAGGCTGGTGATGGTGCCGTTCATCGCGGCACCACGCATCCGGTCAGGGTCGCGGCGTCGGCGACCAGCCACGCGCCGCGTTTGGACGCGCGCGCCGCATAGCCGGCATCGTCCGGCAGCACGACGACGATGTTCGACAAGCGCCCCGCCTGGAGAATACGGCCGCCGGCGTCGGAGGCAGCGGCCATCGCGTCACCGGCCGCAACCCAGGGCGCAAAGACAACGGCGACCGCCGCCGCAGGATCGCGCGGCGTCAATGCGAGCGCGGCGGTTACAGCAAGGCCGACGCATGCCGTGCCCGCCATAAGCGCGGCATCGAACCAATGATTGCGAAAAAGGGAATTCACCGCCCGCCGTCCAAATCCACAGGAGATTTTATGGATTAGTGAGGTTAAGGATTACTTCTTAACTTCGCGCGGCAGGCGTGCGGGCGCACACCTCAACCTCCGGAAGAACTACAGCGGCAAATTGTCGTGCTTGCGCCCTGGCATCTCGACCTTCTTGCCCTTCAGCATCGCCAGGGCGCGGGCCAAACGGCGACGCGTCGAGTGCGGCATGATGACGTCGTCGATGTAACCGCGCTCGGCGGCAACGAAAGGCGACAGGAAGCGGTCCTCGTATTCCTTGGTGCGCGCGGCGATGGCATCCTTGTCGCCGATGTCGGCGCGGAAGATGATCTCGACCGCCCCCTTTGCTCCCATGACCGCAATTTGCGCCGTCGGCCAGGCGTAGTTCAAATCACCGCCGACATGCTTCGACGCCATCACGTCATAGGCACCACCGAAGGCCTTGCGCGTAATGACGGTCACCAGCGGCACCGTGCACTGGCTGTAGGCAAACAGAAGCTTGGCGCCGTGCTTGATCAGGCCGCCATATTCCTGGTCGGTACCGGGCAGAAACCCGGGCACGTCGACGAAAGTCACGATCGGAATCGAGAAAGCGTCGCAGAAGCGCACGAAACGCGCCGCCTTGCGCGAGGCCGCACTATCGAGCACGCCGGCCAGCACCAGCGGCTGGTTGGCGACAAAGCCCACCGTGCGGCCGGCGATGCGGCCAAAACCGATGACGATGTTCATGGCGTGTTTGGCCGAGACTTCGAAGAAGTCGCCCTCGTCCACGACTTTGTGGATCAGTTCCTTGATGTCGTAGGGCTTGTTTGGATTGTCCGGGATCAGCGTGTCGAGCGATTCATCGAAGCGGTCCGGATCGTCCGCCGCCGGCCATTCCGGCACGCCGGCCTCGTTGTTGGCCGGCAGGAAGTCGATCAGCCGGCGCATCTGCAGCAGACACTCGACATCGTTCTCGAAAGCGCCGTCGGCGACACCTGACTTGGTCGTGTGGATCGACGCGCCGCCGAGTTCTTCGGCGGTGACGACTTCGTTGGTGACCGTCTTCACCACATCGGGGCCGGTGACGAACATGTATGACGTGTCGCGCACCATGAAGATGAAGTCGGTCATGGCCGGCGAATAGACGTCGCCGCCCGCGCACGGCCCCATGATGACGGAAATCTGCGGGATGACGCCGGAGGCCTGCACGTTTCGCTTGAACACTTCGCCGTAGCCGCCGAGCGCGGCAACGCCTTCCTGGATGCGCGCGCCGCCGGCATCGAAC
>CAITEM010000160.1 GCA_903891395.1 uncultured Hyphomicrobiales bacterium
CCGCAATCCGGGCCAGCTACGCCGGACGCGCTCACGCTGGCACCGCACCCAACCTTAAACTAACATGCCCACCGGACCACTCGATCGGGGCAGGCCAATGCTATGCCCCCGATTTCAAAATCAGGGGAAGTGAAATGCTCAAATTCTACTATTCCGGTGCGCCGAATCCGATGAAGGTCGCGCTGTTCCTGGAAGAAGCCGGCCTGGAATACGAAGCCGTGCCGGTCGACACCCGCAAGGGCGACCAGCACAAGCCCGAGTATCTCGCGATCAACCCGAACGCCAAGGTGCCGGCCATCGTCGACGGCGACGCCACCGTGTTCGATTCAGGCGCGATCCTGCTGTATCTCGGCGAGAAGACCGGCAAGTTCATGCCGGCCAACACGCCGAAGGCGAAAGGCGAACTGTACTCCTGGCTGATGTTCGTCGCGTCCGGCGTCGGCCCCTATTCGGGCCAGGCGGTTCACTTCCGCAACTATGCGCCGGAGAAGAACGAATACGCCATCAACCGTTACGTATTCGAGGCGCAGCGCCACTTCGGCATCGTCGATGCGCGGCTGGCCAAGCAGAAATATATGCTCGGTGATACCTACACCATCGTCGACATGGCGCTGTGGGGCTGGGCACGTCTCATTCCCAACGTTTTGGGCGAGGCCGGTTGGGCGAAATTCCCGAACCTCAAGCGGCTGGTCGACGAGATCAACGCGCGCCCGGCGGCGGCCCGTGCCAGCGCCATCAAGGACAAGCACACGTTCAAGACCGAGTACGACGACGAAGCCAAAAAGAACATGTTCCGGCATCTGTCGGAGAAGGTGGCTTAGACGCGCTGCCGCAAACACAAGCCTCGTCCTGAGGAGCATCGCGTAGCGATGCGTCTCGATGGGCGGCCCCATGGTGCGAGACGCGCAGCTTCGCTGCGTTCCTCACCATGAGGCCGAGGGGGCTTATCCCGCTGCTGCTGCAATCGCCCGGCCGATGGCGGCATGCGCCGCGTTGCGCTTGTCGGCGGGCGCGTTGGTGTCGGTCAGATAGACCGTCACCAGAATGGGCTTGCGGCGCGGCGGCCAGATGATGGCGATATCGTTGGCGCTGCCGCGCTCGCCGGTTCCGGTCTTGTCGCCAACCTTCCAGCCGGGCGGCAGGCCGGCGCGCAGCCGCGCGTCGCCGGTCTTGTTGCCGATCAACCATTGCGTCAGCACGCCTTTCGACGTTTCCGACAGGGCCTTGCCGAGCAGCAGCTTCTGTAGATCTCGCAACATGGCATTGGGCGTGGTGGTGTCCCGCGGATCGCCGGGAAGGGCCTCATTCAACGTCGGTTCGTTGCGGTCGAGCCGCGTGATTTTGTCGCCGAGGGTGCGGATATAGGTGGTGAGGCCTGCCGGCCCACCGAGGCTGACGAGGATCAGATTGGCGGACGTGTTGTCGCTATAGGTGATGGCCGTTTCGCACAATTCGGCAAGTGTCTTGCCCTCGGGTACCGGAGCGTTGATTTTCGACGAACCGGGCACGATGTCGGCGGCCTCGATCTTGATAAGGCGGCTGAGTTTTTCGTTCCCGGCTTCGACGCGCTTGAGCACCGCGGCGCAGGCGAGAAGCTTGAAGGTGCTGCACATCGGGAACAGATCGTCGGCGTGCAGCCCGGCGTGCAAGTTTGACTGCGTGTCGAGCACGGCGACACCCAGCCGTCCGCCGCTGTCGGCTTCGATGCGCTTGAATTCTTCGTTCAGCTTGGCCGCGCCTTGCGCCCACGCGCTGCCGCCAAGCAGGCCGTAGCCGGCCGTTGCCCCGATGCCGAAAACAACGTCGCGTCGTGTCGTCATTCAACTCCCCGTGCCGGGACCATCCCGGGTCACCCATGAGCTCACTATTGCCGGCAAAAACGGGAGCGAACCGTGGTGGTATTGTGACGCTCCCAAGGTCGCACGTTCACAACGTGGCCCGCCCGCGGACAACGTGTTATCACGCGTCTCAACCGAACGGATGCTCCCATGGACCTCAAGCTCATTTCATCCGGCCGCAATCCGCCGCACGACATCCATGCCGTCATCGAAATTCCGCTCGGCGGCGTGCCGGTGAAATACGAGTTCGACAAGGTGTCCGGCGCGATCTTCGTCGACCGTTTCCTGCACACCGCGATGTTCTACCCCGGCAATTACGGCTTCATCCCGCACACGCTGTCCGACGACGGCGATCCGTGCGACGTCCTGGTGATCAGCCAGGTGCCGGTGGTGCCGGGCGCCGTCATCCGCTGCCGTCCGGTCGGCGCCCTGTTGATGGAAGACGAGGCCGGCAACGACGAGAAGATTCTGGCCGTCCCGGTCGACGCGCTGCACCCTTTCTACAAAGGCGTCGTCAGCTACCGCGATCTGCCGGACGTGATGTGCGAGCAGATCGCGCACTTCTTCCAGCACTACAAGGATCTGGAAAAGGGCAAGTGGGTGTCGATCGTGCGCTGGCTCGATGCCCGCGAGGCCGAGCAGCTGATCCTGGACGGCATCAAGCGCGCCAGGAAGCCGGCTAAGAGCAAAAAGAAGAAGGTCGCGGGCGCGAAGGTCAAAAAGGCGTAAGCCAAAATTTCGCTGCGGCGGCGCGTCAGCGCCCACCGTCGATGCCCGGGTAAGGTTTCGCTTTCAGCAGCCGCGCGAGATGCGCGGTGTTCGACGCCAGCATCTTGTTCCAGTCGGTGATGCGCTTGGGCGACGGCTTCTGGTCTTTGTATTCGTCGCTGCCCATGGCTTCGCCGACCCAATAGGTCGGCCCGCCGGAGGGGACGCTGAAGCCGACCTCGAGCATGGCGCTGAGGATTTCGGCGGCACTGTGGTGCGCGCCGTCTTCATTGCCGACGACGCAGCAGATCGCCACTTTGCCATAAGAGGGCATACGGCCACGATCGTCCTTCTCGTCGAGGAAGGCATCCATGCGCTCGAGCACGCGCTTGGACACGCTTGACGGCTGGCCGAGCCATATCGGCGTGCCGATGACGACGATGTCCGCCGCCAGCATCCGCTTGCGCAAATCCGGCCAGTCATCGCCTTTGCCTTCGTCGGAGGTGACGCCCGGTTTGATGTTGAAATCGGCCGCGCGTACGAACTCGCCGGTGGCGCCGAGGTCGGCCAGCGCGTCGAACATCTGCTGCATCAGCACATCGGTCGATGAGCTTTCGCTCGCCTTGCTATCCTTGAGGCTGCAATTGAATCCGAAAACCTTGATACTGTCGGCCATGCCCGGTTACTCGGCCGGCCGCGGGAACACGCGATGGACGTTCGCGGCCGCGCGGACCGGTTCGCTGTCGGTCGTAACAGGTGGCGCTTCGGCCATCGGCTTGCGCCGGCCCATGGTCCAGTTGAACGACATCCGCACTTCCGGGTTCGGCACCGACCAGGAGGCGCCGTCTTTGTCCATGAAAACGACCCAGACCAGGTCGGCTTCCGGACCATAATCGATGACGAAATGAGCCAGCCCCGAACCCTTCGGGGTTTCCAGCGGCAGAGGCGGATTGAGCTGCGTAATCATGGGCGCGCCTATCGGATAACGGGTGCAAGCACCCGATAACGGCTGATCCGGGCAAAGCGTTCCAGCGCCGGACAGAGACGCCAGGCCGATTTACCCGGCCCCGTGGGGAGGGCGGTTTGCGCTCGCTTCCTGGGCTTGGGCCGCTAGACTCAGGGTCCGCGACTCAAGGGGCCATCGTGACCACCGCTGAAACCGATCCAAAGGCCCTGGCCGAATTCCTGTCGGCGGAGCGTCTTACCGCCGTCGTCGATATCGGCGCCAACCCGACCGACGGCTATCCGCCGTATTATCACATGCTCCAGCAGCGGCTCTGCACCGTGATCGGTTTCGAGCCGCAGCCGGCCGAATTCGAGATGCTGATGAAGGCCAAAGGCGATCTCGAGGCCTATCTGCCTTACGCCGTCGGCGACGGCTCGACCGGCTTGCTGAACATCTGCCAGGCACCCGGCATGAGCAGCTTGCTGACGCCCGATCCTAAGGCGCTCGATTGCTTTCCGTTCTATTCGCATTTCGGCACGGTGCACCGGCAGGTGCCGTTCGAAACCCGCACGCTCGACAGCATGTCCGAAATCAAGGCGCTCGATTATCTCAAGATCGATGTGCAGGGCTCGGAGTTGTCGATCTTCCGCAACGGCCGCTCGCTATTGTCCAACGCCGTCGTTGTGCAGACCGAAGTGTCGTTCGTGCAGCTTTACCAGAATCAACCCGGCTTCGGCGAAATCGACTCGGCGCTGCGCGCGCTTGGCTTCATCCCGCACATGATCGCCAATATCGAGAAGCGGATGATCCTGCCCATCCAGAACGTCAGCGACCGACTCGCGCACATCAACCAGATCCTCGAAGGCGACATGGTCTACGTGCGCGATTTCACGCGCGCGGAAAAAATGTCGGTGGAGCAGCTCAAGCATTTGGCGCTGGTGGCGCATTATTGCTACGGCTCGTTCGACCTCGCCGGCAATTGCGTCTACCATCTGATGATGCGCGGCGCGCTGCCGCCGGACGCCGTGTCACGGTACCTGGCGCTCATCCCCGTCGCCGCGCCGGCCTGAGCGGCGAATTCATGAACATCCGTCATCTTCGTTATTTCGTTGCGCTGGCCCGCGAGCGTAATCACGCCCGCGCCGCCGCTGCTTGCAACGTCACGCAATCGACCCTGACCGAAGCGGTGCGCCAATTGGAGCACGATCTCGCGGTGCCGCTGATCGATCGTCACGGCCAGCGTTTCGGGGGGCTCACCGCGCAAGGCGAACGTGTGCTCGGCTGGGCGCAGCGTATCCTGATGGACGAGGAGGCGCTGGAGCAGGACCTGTCCGAAATGCGCCTCGGCCTGTCCGGCGACCTTCGTTTTGGCATCATCCCGGCGGCAATGCCGGTGGCGCCGCTGATCACCAATCCGTTCTACAAGACGCATCCGCTGGTGACGATCAAGATTCTGTCGCACACATCGGTCGAGATCCAGCGCGGCCTCGACGAAGGCACGCTGGAGGCGGGCCTCACTTATCTCGAGAATGAACCGCTGCGGAACGTGCGCACGCTGCCGCTCTATGACGAGCGCTACATGCTGCTGGCGCCAAGCGGCGGCCCGTTCGATGGCCGGGCGTCGGTCAGTTGGCGCGAGGCCGCGGCCCTGCCGCTCTGCCTGTTGACGCCGGACATGCAGAACCGCCGCATCGTCGACCGGCTGTTTGCCGAAGGCGGCGCCGGCAGACCCAAGGTCGCCATCGAGACCAATTCGGTGCTGGCGTTGGTCGCTCATGTCCGCTCCGGCCAGTGGTCCAGCGTCATTCCACACACATTTCTCGGGCTTCTGGGGCAGGAGGGCTCAGCGCTTGCGGGGCTCAACGCTGTGCCGCTGGTCGAGCCCGAGACGTCGCAGGCGGTGGGGTTGGTGCTGAGCGAACGCGAACCGCTGCCGCCGCTCGCCCGCGCGTTGCTGAAATCGGTGCGGGAGCACGATATTTCGGGCGCGCTCGCCATGGCGAACCTGCGGCCGGTTTGATCGGGATTTCCGATCATCATGCGGATACTTCCGATTTGATCGACCTTTGGTCGCGACTTACCTCAGCTCTGCCGCAGATCTGGAGTTCCGCGATGAATGCTCATGCCAAATTGTTCGCCCTCGCGCCGAGGACCAAGCTGCTGATCGGCGGCGACTGGGGCGATGCGGCGCAAGGCAAGCGCTTCGCCACGCTCAATCCGGCGACCGAAGAGACCATCGCCGACGTCGCCGAAGCCGGCGCTGCCGATATCGACGCTGCCGTTGCGGCGGCCCGCCGCGCGCGGAAGTCCGGCCCCTGGCCGATGATGTCCGGCGCCGAGCGCGGCCGCATTCTCAACCGCCTCGCTGCGATCCTGCGCGAGCGCACCGAGGAACTGGTGCAGCTCGAGAGCATCGACGGCGGCAAGCCTTTCGCCGCGACCCGTCGCATGGATATTCCAGCCGCGATCGACTGCCTCGAATATTACGCCGGCTGGGCCGACAAGATCGCCGGCGAAGTGATCCCGGCGCGCCGCGACGCGCTCACCTATACGCAGCGCGTGCCGGTCGGCGTCGTCGCCGTCATCGTGCCGTGGAATTTTGCGCTGATGAACGCGGTGTGGAAGATCGCGCCGGCCTTGGCCTGCGGCTGCACCATCGTCATGAAGCCGTCCGAACTGACGCCATTGTCGGCGCTGTGGTTGGGGGCCGCCGCGCTCGAAGCCGGCTTGCCGCCGGGTGTGCTCAACATCGTGCCGGGCTTTGGCGCCGACGCCGGGGCGGCGCTGGTGTCGCACAAAGATATCGACAAGATTTCCTTCACCGGCTCGCCGCAGACCGGGCAATTCATCATGCGCGCGGCGGCGGAGAACATCACCCGCATCGGCCTCGAACTCGGCGGCAAGTCGCCCAGCGTGGTCTTTGCCGACGCCAATCTCGACCAGGCGGTGCGCCAGACGGCTTCCGGCGCGTTCTTCAACGCCGGACAGGTCTGCTCGGCGGCGACGCGCATCATCGTCGACCACTCGATCCACGATGCCTTCGTCGACAAGCTCGCGACGCGAGCCCGCGGCCTGCGCCTTGGCGATCCGCGCGAAGCGGACATCAATCTTGGTCCGGTGATTTCGCAGAAACAAATGGACCGCGTGCTGAGCTACATCGCGATCGGCAAGGCGGAGGGCGCGCAGACGGTCAGCGGCGGTGCGCGGTCCGGCGATCGTGGCTATTTCATCGAGCCGACGGTGTTTGCCGGCGTTACCGGCGACATGCGGGTGGCGCGCGAAGAGATTTTCGGGCCGGTGGTATCAGTGCTGTCGTTTAAGGACGAGGAGGAGGCGGTCGCGCTTGCCAACGGCACCGCCTATAGCCTTGCGGCCGCGGTCTGGACCAAGGACATCGACCGCGCCCATCGCATGTCGGACCGGCTCGACGCCGGCACGGTGTGGATCAACACGTATGGTCCGACCGACGCCCGCCTGCCGTGGGGCGGCATGGGCGGGCAATCGGGTATCGGGCGCGATCTCGGCCGCAGCGCGCTGGACAACTATTCGGAACAGAAAGTCGTCTGGCTCCAGCGTGCCGGCTGATTATTTCTTGAACACGTTCTCGGCCAGCCAGTCGGCCATGTAATTGATGCCGGCCGGGCGGTCGTCGACCTGGCAATGCTCGGCGGCGCCCTCGACGTTGTCGAAGATCTTCAGCGTCTTTTTCGACGTACCGAGCTTCTCGAACAGGATTTCGGCTTCGCTCGGCGGCGTGATGCCGTCGTCCTTGCCGTGCATGACCAGGAACGGCGTCTTCACCTGCTGGGCGATGCCTTCAAGCGTGAATTTCTTGATGACGTCGACGGCCTTGTTGAAATCGAGGTCCGGCACGCCGAACACCCACGGCACCTGGAAGTGCGAGGTGGCGATGGCGCCCTTCTTCATCTGCTCCTGCGAGCGCACCAGCCAGGCGTGCATGTCCCACCACATCGCGCCGAGCGCGACGCCGCCGGCGTAGCGCGTATCGAGCGCGGCGATGCGCGGTGCGCAGTAGCCGCCGAAGCTGTAGCCGACGATGGCGACCTTGCTGGTGTCGGTTTCCTTCCGGCCGGCGACGTAATCGAACGCGGCCTTGCCC
>CAITEM010000161.1 GCA_903891395.1 uncultured Hyphomicrobiales bacterium
GAGATGTGCAATAACAACGGCGCCTGCCGCAAATTGGCCGGCGGCGCGATGTGCCCAAGCTATCGCGTCACCCGCGACGAACGTGACGTTACGCGTGGCCGCGCCAATTCGCTGCGGCTCGCGCTCAGCGGCCAGCTCGGGCCGGATGCTCTCGCCTCGGACGAGATGGCGGAAACGCTAAGCCTTTGCGTGTCGTGCAAGGCTTGCAAGCGTGAATGTCCGACCGGCGTCGACATGGCGCGCATGAAGATCGAGGTGCAGGCCGCGCGCGCGGCTCGAAAGGGCCTGTCGATGCACGACCGGCTGGTCGGCTGGCTGCCGCGCTTCGCGCCGATCGCTGCGCGGTTTCCGTCGCTGTTCAACAGGCGCGACACCAGCCCGTGGCTGCGCCGGATGTCGGAGAAATTCGCCGGCTTTGCCGCGCGGCGCAGCTTGCCGAAATGGCGCAGCGACATCTATCAGGATCGCTCCGACTGGGCCTACACGAAGATCAATGACGCGCCGATGCGCGAGGTAGTGCTGTTTGCCGACACCTTCAACCGCTATTTCGAGCGTGAGAATCTCGATGCCGCGATGAAGATACTGATGGCGGGTGGCTATCGCATTCATGCGGTGCAACCGAAGGACGGCACTCCGCGCCCGCTATGCTGCGGCCGCACGTTTCTCTCGGTCGGCGCGGTCGATCAGGCTAAGGCCGAGATGCAGCGCACGCTCGATGCGCTGGCGCCTTATGTCCTGCGTGGCGTGCCGGTGATCGGGTTGGAGCCGAGCTGTTTGTTTACGTTCCGCGACGAGTTGCCGGCGCTGCTGAAGGGGCCGGCAGTCGACGCGCTCGCCGCGAACGCTTTGCTGTTCGAAGAATTCCTCGCGAGAGAAAAGCGAGACGGCAAACTCAACCTGCCGCTTGGTGCGCTGCCAAAGAAGGCGCTGCTGCATGGTCATTGCCATCAGAAAGCGTTCGATGCCATGGGCGCGGTGCAAGGTGCGCTGAAGCTGATCCCGGAACTGACCGTCGAGACCGTGGAGTCGAGTTGTTGCGGCATGGCCGGCTCGTTCGGCTATGACGTCGCCACCATCGATGTCTCGCTCAAGATGGGTGAGCTGTCGCTGCTGCCTGCGGTGCGCAAAAGTGCGGACGACACGCTGATCGTGGCCGACGGCACGTCATGCCGTCATCAGATCCACGATGGCACCGACCGTGCGCCGCTGCACGTCGCGCGGGTGCTGGCGATGAGCGTCGAAGCGGCGGAGAGGACGCAACCCGTTGGCTGAACGATTACGCGGCAGCACTTTCTGAATTCGGTGAAGGCGCCTTTATCTTTCTGCGCGAAAACAGAGAAATCAGAACAGGGAGCGTGATCAATATAACTATCGGCGCCAGCGTCATGCCGCCGACGACCACAATCGCGAGCGGCTTTTGCACTTGCGAGCCGATGCCGGACGACACCGCTGCCGGCAAAAGACCGACGCCGGCAATAATGCAGGTCATCAAGGCCGGCCGCATCTGCAGTTCGCCAGCGCGAACCACTGCGCTGATGCGGTCCATGCCTTTCTCGATAAGCTCATTGTACTGCGACAGAATAATAATCCCGTCCATGACCGATATCCCGAACAGCGCGATGAATCCAATTGCGGCAGAAACGCTGAACGGCATATCCATGACGAGGAGTCCGATCACGCCGCCGATCGTCGCCATTGGAATGACGCTCATCGCCAGGAGCATGTCGGGAACCGAACCGAAGTTGACCCAGAGCAAAAGCCCAATCAGCACCAGGCTAATCGGCACGACGACTTGAAGTCGTCCGATTGCATCCTGCAGATTTCCGAATTCGCCGACCCATTCGAGACGCGATCCTTGCGGCAGCGGGACTTGCTCCGTCACTTTTCTCTGAGCTTCCTGGATTGCGCTGCCAAGGTCGCGATCCCGGACGCTGAACTTAATCGGCAGGTAGCGCTGCTGCTGTTCGCGGTAGATGTAGGCCGCGCCCGAGTTGATTTGAATGTCGGCAAGCTCGCTCAGCGGAACCTGCATAAAGCCTGTGCCGGCCTGAACGCCGACGCCGAGATTTTTGATCGAGTCCAGGCTTTGCCGGTATTGGGGGGCAACACGCACGATAATAGGAAAATGCTGATCGCTGCCGGGTTCGAATAGGTCGCCAGCAGTGTCGCCGCCAATCGCGACGCGAACGGTTGCGTTGATGTCGCCGGGGCTCAGGCCATAACGGGCGGCTCGCGCCCGGTCGATGTCGATTTGCAGCGTCGGCTGGCCAAGAGACGTAAATACGGAGAGATCGGTAATGCCGCGAACGGTTCCAAGCACATCCTTGATTTTGTTGGCCGTGTCCGAGAGTTCTTGCAGGTCGTTTCCATAGAGCTTTATCGAGTTTTCGCCTTTCACGCCGGACACGGCTTCGGCAACATTGTCCTGAAGATACTGCGAGAAGTTGAATTCGACGCCGGGGAAGTCATCTTGCAGTTTTTTGAGCATCGCGTTTGTGAGCGAATCTTTATCGACGCCCGCCGGCCAATCTCCAACGGGCTTTAAAGGTGCGAAGAACTCGGCGTTAAAAAAGCCTGTTGCATCGGTCCCGTCGTCGGGGCGCCCGTGCTGCGAAACGACGGATTCAACTTCCGGAAAACTGCGAAGGATCTTTCTGATGCGGTTGACGTAGCCATTGCCTTCTTCGAGCGAAATCGTCGACGGCATCGTCGCCCGAATCCAGAGATTTCCTTCTTCCAGCTTCGGTAGAAATTCAAGACCGAGCAGCTTGATGGACAAGAAAGTTGCAACCAATAAAACGGAGGCGATGGCGAGCGTGATTTTTCTGTTAGCCATGGCGAGACGAAGGGCGGGCGTATAGATTCGGTGCAGCACGCGCACCAGCCATGTTTCGACTTCGCGGGTGTGTTCGGGCAACAACAGCGCGCTCAATGCCGGCGTGATCAGGAACGTCGCCAAGAGTCCGCCTGCGAGCGCGTAGGCATACGTAAGAGCCATCGGGCCGAATATGTGACCCTCGACGCCGCCTAGAGTGAACAGCGGTATGAATGCAGCGATAATGATGCCGGCTGCAAAAAAGATCGAACGGCTTACGCTGGTCGCGGCCTCAAAAATCGCCGCCGTTTTTCCCGTCAACTGATCGTCGGGGCCTGCGTCAGCCGGTGTCTTCGGTACCGACGCCTCCCATGGGGAGCCCAAGCGTCTGAAAATACTCTCAACCATGATAACCGTCGCATCTACGATCAAGCCGAAGTCGATTGCACCGACCGAGAGCAGGTTTGCGGACTCGCCGCGTAGTACGATTATGCCGACTGCAAAAAACAGTGCGAACGGAATGGTGGCGCCGACGATGAGGGCGCTGCGAAGGTTGCCGAGGAAGCACCACTGCAGAATAAAAATCAGGGCAATGCCAAACACCATGTTGTGCAACACGGTACGGGTCGTGACCTCGATCAGGTCCTTACGATCGTAAATGCGTTGAACCTTTACGCCTGGCGGAAGCACATTGGAATTATTGATCCGCTCGATCTCTTTTTCGACGCGGTTTATCGTCGGCATGCTTTTTTCGCCGCGCCGCATAAGCACGATGCCTTGAACAATGTCGTCCTGATTGTCATGGCCGGCGATGCCGAGCAGCGGCTTGTTTCCGACCGTAACGGTTGCGATATCGCGTACCAAGACCGGAGTGCCGCCGACCTGCGTCAGCATTGTATTGTTGATGTCTTCAATCGATCGAATGAGCCCTACGCCGCGTACAACCGCAACCTGCGGCCCGATATTCAAAGTGCTGCCGCCGACATTAATGTTGCTGTTATTAAGAGTTGTAAGGACCTGCGCCAAAGTCAGGCCGTAGGCGGACAGCCGGACCGTATCGACTTGCACTTCATATGTTTTTGTCTTTCCGCCCCATCCGGTCACGTCGATGACGCCGGGTACGGCGCGAAACCGCCGCTGCAATACCCAGTCTTGCAGCGTTTTCAGGTCTGTCAGTGAATAGTTCGGCGGGCCAACAAGCTGGTATCGAAATATTTCACCGATCGGGCTCACGGGCGAAATTTGGGGCTGCGCTCCGCCGGGAAGTGGCGCAAGTGTGCTCAAACGATTGAGCACTTGTTGCAATGCTTGTTCGTAAGTGAAGTCGAACGTGAATTGCAGCTTAACGTCCGACAGGCCGTACAGCGATATTGTGCGAATTGTTTGAAGGTTGGGAAGACCGGCGAGTTGCGTCTCGATCGGGATGGTTATGTAACGTTCGACCTCTTCCGCCGAAAGTCCGGCCGTCTGAGTCACCACGTCCACCATCGGGGGCGTGGGGTCAGGATAAGCCTCGATATTCAATTGGCGGAATGCAAATACACCGCCGAACAGTATCGCGATGAATAGCACCGCCATCAACACGCGATGCTTTAGCGAGAAGTTGACGAGCGCGTGCATGGGATGCTTTTCTTAAGCCGATGGATATGCGGATCAGCTGCCTGCGGCAGCCCGATCGACAAACAGGCTGCCCTTGGTGACGACCGTTTCGCCGACGCGCAGGCCGTCCAGCACCTGAACCATTTGACCGCTGGAAAGTCCGATCTTGATCGTCCGCGGCTCGACGCCCTGGTCGTCGCGCTTGACCCAGATATGCGCAACCTTGCCATCAAAGACGATCGATTCGCGCGGCACCGCCGGCGAGCTTTCGCCTTCATCTGTCTGGATGGTCACGCTCGCAAACATTTCGGGGCGAAGCGCTTTTTCCGAATTGTCGATCGTGGCGCGGACCAGCAGCCGGCGCGTGCTGGGATCAAACGACGTCGCGACATAGGATATGGCGGCTGAGAACACTCGGTTCGGAAAAGCCAATACGGAAAAACGAATGGATTGCCCGACTCTGATGTTTGGGGTTTCCGACTCGCGGACATATGCGACGAGCCAGACAGTGGACAAATCCCCAATGACGAAAGTCGCGTCGCTGGCGGCCGCGTTGTTCGACGTGGTGTTGACGTATTGGCCGGGACCGACCTTGCGCTGGATGACGGTGCCGGAGATTGGCGAGTAGATCGTCGATTGGGAATTGATCAAGCCGGTGTCGCCGAATGCGGCGATTTCCGCGTCGGTTTTGCCGAGGATGCGCAACCGGTTACGCACCGCTTCGAGCGAGATTTGCGCCGAGCGCAAATCGTTCTGCGCCGCCGATGTGGTTGCTTGAGCCGTTTGCAGATCGCGCAGCGGACCAGCCTTGGTGTCATAAAGCGTCTTGTTTTGCTGTTCGACGATCTTGGCCAGAGCGAGAGCCGAGTTGGCTTTGTTCAGTCCGGCCACGGCGGTAATGAAGTCGTTTTGCGCCTGCACCATGTCGGGAGATTCGACGATGAACAGCGGCTGTCCGGCGGTGACAATATCGCCTGGCTTGGCGAACAGCTTGGTGACGCGTCCCGCATACGGCGAATACACCAGCGTCGAACGATCTTCATCGACCGCGATCTTGCCCTCGGTCGTATGCTCGGCGCGGAAGACAAGTTGGCCGACAGGCGCGGTCGCGAATGTCGCCCACTGCTTTGCGCTTGGATAGAAGACATTATTGACCGTCCGGCCAGGATCTGAAGACTGGGCCTCTGCGGGCTTGTCCGAACGCGTGAGCGTGACCGCTGCGACGGCAACCGATACTCCTGCAATCAGTACGGCTGCTGCGATTGTCGCATTTCGCGGTGTCAGCAGTCGCAGTGTGAACTGCGCCATTATCTTATTTTCCCGATGATCCGAGCCAAACTCACGCTCGGCCCGTCCTGCCCGGCAGTCTTATAGGCCAAAGCCTATAAATGAGGAGTTATTGTCATATATTTTTTTGTTTCCTCAATTATGACCTGAAGCCACAATCCTGTTTCATCTTAGACTATATTCCTTATTAGGAATGACTTGCAACTAGAATTTTTGTCGGTATGGTGAGGTCGGCGTCCAGTTCGGGCGAGGGTGTAGAAGATCCATGCCAAAGCGTTGCGTAAGTGCTCGTCGCCGCTGCGTCTTAGCCGTGGGCATCCTTGCATTCGCAGGGACGGTCGCGAGCGAAGCGAGGGCTCAGGGCGGGGCTCTCGATTGGTCCGGCTATTATCTCGGTGCCCATGTTGGTTACGGCCGCGGTAAGTCGGACGTTTCGCTACAAGATCCGGTCGCGACAAGTTCGCGGGGGTCGATCGGCAGCGCCTTTGGTGGGGTTCAGGCGGGCTATAATTTTGTACTGCCGTCGCGTCTCATGATTGGCGTCGAAGCGGACATCTCGTTTCCCAATTACTACCCATCCGACGCCGAAGTTTGGTCGGGAACGACAGCAAACAGCATGCTTACCGAGCAGCTCGACTATATCGCCACGCTCCGCGGCCGGTTCGGTTATGCCTTCGACAAAACATTGGCCTACGCGACGGGAGGGCTCGCCTTGTCGAGCGGGCATTTCGTGCGCACCGATCCGGACTCGGGCGACGAGCAGTCGCGGCCCGGTCTACGCACCGGATGGACGGTAGGCGCCGGCGTGGAATACGCCTTCCAGCCGAATTGGACCGCTCGCCTCGAATATCTTTATAGCCATTTCGGAACGCACGATGTCGCGTTCACCAGCGGCGCGCAATATTCCTCCAGCTTCGACCTGCACACGGTGCGGCTTGGATTGAACAGGAGATTTGGTGGGCCGGATTCGGACGCTGGAAAATCCACCGAAGGCGCCGGTTCATTAAGCGGTAGCGACCGGTGGGAAATTCACGGCCAGGCCACTTACATCCAACAGGGCTATCCAAGCTTTCGTGCCGCTTATACCGGCGAAAATAGCCTCCCGCCTTGGTCGCAAACCAAGGAGACATTGACCGCGAGTGTCTTCTTGGGCCTGCGGCTGTGGGATGGCGGCGAGCTTTATTACAATCCCGAGCTGCTTCAAGGTTTTGGCCTGAGCAGCACAGTGGGTGCCGCCGGCTTTCCGAACGGCGAGGCGCAAAAATCGGATTTCATATACCCGCATTACAATACGTCGCGTTTGTTCCTTCGTCAGTCGTTCGGCTTTGGCGGTGAAGAGGAGAAGGTTGAGAGTGATTACGGCCAAATGGCCGGGAAGAGAGATGTTTCGCGGCTTACGATTCAGGTCGGCAAGTTCGCGGTGCATGATGTTTTTGACAACAACGCCTATGCGCAGGATTCTCGCGTCGACTTTATGAATTGGTCGATCTGGGCGGCCGGCGCGTTCGACTATCCCGCTGACAAGGTCGGTTTGACTTATGGTGCAGTTGCCGAACTCAATCAGAAAGCATGGGCGCTGCGGGCCGGCTATTTTCTGATCGGTGACAAGTCCAATTCAAATAACTTCGACACTCAGGTGTTCCGGCGGGGCGGTTACGTCACCGAACTTGAGACGAGGTATGCGCTGTTTTCCCAGCCCGGAAAGCTTCGCTTGATCGGCTGGCTCAACGAGGCCTTTGCCGGCAATTTTCAGGACGCGCTTAATTTATCGCTGGCGACCGGCATCGACCCGAATACGGCCATTGTGCAGACCCGCCAGGGCCGGGCGTCATATGGGTATGTCGTCAATCTTGAACAGACGGTTTCAGACGATGTCGGCCTGTTTGGACGCTGGAGCTGGAACAGCGGCAAGACGGAAATTTCCGCGTTTACCGATATCAATGCCAGCCTGTCGGGCGGTGTGTCGATCAAGGGCACGTCCTGGAATCGGGCCGACGACAAGATCGGCCTTGGCGGGGCCGTCAACGCCCTCTCGAAGGACTACCGCGATTTTCTCGCGGCGGGTGGATTGGGAGTTCTGATCGGGGATGGCGCGCTGAACTACAAGCAGGAGAAGATACTGGAAGCTTACTACGCGCTCGCCCTCGCCAAAAGCACGACGCTGACGTTCGACTACCAGTTCATCAGTAACCCGGGCTACAACGCTGACCGCGGTCCCGTATCGTTCTTTTCGGGACGGCTCCACGCCGAATTCTGAACAACGCCGCTGCCGCAACGAAGTGACCCGCCTGAACCGGGGGTGCTCAGGCGGGTCTGTCGGACCGGCGCAAGGGATGGACGGGGGGCTGGCGCCGGTCGCAGCTTTCGTTTTCCGGTTAGTACGGAGCGACGTCGCAGACCCGGATGGTGCGCAGGTTGCCCCAGCGGTCGTAGCGTTCGACGTAGCGGCAGTCGCGATAGCCGGGGGCGTAATAGTACGAGTTCGAGGCGACGGCGGCGCCGACCAGCAGGCCGGTCGCAATGCCGAGGCCGACGCCGAAGCGGGGGCGGGCCTGGGCTTCGCCGCCAACGGCGGTGAAGGTGGTGGCAAGAGTCAGCGCGGCAAGCGCGGCGGCGGCGGTCTTGATCGAGAACTTGGTCATGGCGGGCTCCATCCGGTTATTGGGGGCGGCCATCGTGGCCGCGTATCCATCAGTCGCGGCGAGCCTGGAAAAGGTTCGACGATATTCGGTCTGAAAACCAAAAAGGAGCGTCCGGCGTCGCCCGGTTCTTCTCGTCGTAACCTTTGATTCCGACATTGGCGTCCGCCGTGTTTCCCCGGCGTCCAATTGCGGTAATGTGGGGGAATGCGACCGATATTCGGCTTTCCGAGGCCCGGGAATACCCTCTGCTCGGCTCTGCTGCTGTTGCTATTCACGGCCTTGTCCGCGAACGCGACCGACGCCGTGCGCTTCGGCACCAACTGGGTGGCGGAAGCCGAGCATGGCGGCTTCTATCAGGCGGTCGCCGACGGCACCTACGCCAAATACGGCCTCGACGTCACCATTGTCCCCGGTGGCCCAAATGTGAACAACCGCATCCTGCTGCCGGTCGGCAAGCTCGACTTCTTTATGAGCGCGAACACGCTGCAATCCTTCGACGCGGTGGCGAACAACATTCCGACCGTCGCCGTCGCGGCGAGCTTCCAGAAAGATCCGCAAGTGCTGGTCGCGCATCCGGACGTGCAGAAATTCGAAGACCTGAAGACGCGCACGTTGTTCGTCTCGCAGGAGGGCATGGCGAGCTACTTCCAGTGGCTCAAGGCCGACTTCAGCTTCGACGAGAAGAAAGTGAAGCCCTACACCTTCAACCCGCAGCCCTTCCTCGCCGACAAGATGTCCGCGATGCAGGGCTATGTGACGTCTGAACCTTACGCGATCGAAACGCAGGGTGGCTTCAAGCCGAAAGTATTCCTGCTCGCCGACATCGGGTTCGACAGTTATTCGACCTTGATCGAGACGCGACGCGATCTCGTCGAGAAGAAGCCTGATCTCGTTCAGCGCTTTGTCGATGCCTCCGCAATTGGCTGGTACAATTATATCTACGGCAACAGCAAGCCGGGCAACGATCTCATCAAGAAACACAATCCGGAAATGACCGACGCGCTGCTGGCCTATTCCATTGCCAAGATGAAGGAATACGGCATTGTCGATTCCGGCGACTCAAGCACGCTTGGCATTGGCGCCATGACCGACGCGCGCATGAAGAGCTTTTACGACAAGATGGTACGCGTCGGTGTCGTGAAAGCAGGCCTCGACATCAAGCGCGGCTACACGCTGCAATTCGTCAACAAGCGCGTCGGCCTTGAGCTGCGGCCGAAATGAGTATGGCGGGTTCGACAATCGTCTCGCTGCGCGACGTCTCCAAATCTTACGAGAACGGCACGCTCGCGCTGAGCGGCTTTAATTTCGACGTGCGCGAGGGCGAATTCGTCTCGCTGCTCGGCCCGTCGGGCTG
This sequence comes from uncultured Hyphomicrobiales bacterium, assembly GCA_903891395.1. Classification (GTDB taxonomy): domain Bacteria; phylum Pseudomonadota; class Alphaproteobacteria; order Rhizobiales; family Xanthobacteraceae; genus Pseudolabrys. Next base: position 9,698 of record CAITEM010000161.1, read on the forward strand.
CGGCAAATCGACGGCGCTGCGCATTCTCGCGGGGCTTGCCGATCCGAACCAGGGCGCGGTCGATTGGACCGGCAACGCGCGGCAGATCGGCTTCGTGTTTCAGGAGCCGACTTTGATGCCGTGGGCGAATGTCGCTAATAATGTGCGACTGCCGCTTAAGCTCGCTCACGCGGACGAAGCAAGATCAAAAGCCGCCGTAGCGCAGGCGTTGGAACGCGTCGGCCTCACTGAATTCGCCGACGCCTATCCACGCGAATTGTCCGGCGGCATGAAGATGCGCGTATCAATCGCGCGGGCGCTGGCGACCGAGCCGCAACTGCTGCTGATGGACGAGCCCTTTGCCGCGCTCGACGAGATTACTCGCTTTCGGCTCAACAACGACCTACTCGCGGTGTGGCGGGAGTTGCGCCGCACCGTCGTCTTCGTCACGCATTCGGTGTTCGAGTCGGTCTATCTGTCGCAGCGCATCGTCGTGATGACGCCGCGTCCCGGCCGCGTCTTCACCGAGATCGAGGTGCCGGCACCTTATCCGCGCGAAGACCGCTACCGCACGTCGCCCGAATATGCCGGCTATTGCCGCCAGGTCGCGGATGCGCTGGCCGCGGCGACCGGAGGTGTGCCGTGAACGGACGCGCGCTCAGCATCGCGTTGCCGGTCATCGTGCTCGCCGCGACGGTGCTGGTGTGGGATCTCGTGGTCCGCATCTTCGCGATTCCGCCGTTCGTGCTGCCGGGTCCGGGCCTCGTCGTCGCAACTCTGGCCGCCGACTTCGCATTACTGATGCAATCCCTGCTGGTCACGCTCACCATCACATTCGAAGGATTTGTATTGGCGGCTGTTGGCGGTATTCTGCTTGCCATCGTCTTCAATCAATGGCGGCTCGTCGAACACGCCTTCTATCCCTATGCCGTCATCCTTCAGGTGACGCCGGTCATCGCCATTGCGCCGTTGCTGTTGATTTATCTGCCGCAGCCGCTCGCCATTCTGGCCTGCGCCTGGATCGTGGCGTTCTTCCCGGTGCTGGCGAATACGACGCTCGGCCTCAATTCGGTCGATCACAATCTGTTGGCGCTGTTCGATCTGTATAAAGCCTCGCGCTGGCAGGTGCTGTGGCAACTCAAACTGCCGGCGGCGCTGCCGCAGATGCTGGCGGGCCTGCGGATCGCCGGCGGCCTGTCGCTGATCGGCGCGGTGGTCGCCGAAATCGCGGCGGGTTCGGCTGGCGCCGGCTCGGGGCTCGCTTACCGCATCGTCGAGTCCGGTTACCGGCTCAACATCCCGCGCATGTTTGCGGCGCTCTTGCTGCTGTCGCTCGCCGGCGTCGCCATCTTCTTTGCGCTGTCGGCGCTGTCGACTGTCCTGCTCGGTCGCTGGCACGAGAGCGCGGTGAAGCGAGAACGCTAGCTAGAAATTGAACCGCGTGATGGCGCCGAGCAGGGCCATCACGCAGACGACCTCGATCAAGCTGCGGTGAAAGCGGAACGTGAGGATGGCAGCAGTCACCGCCAACATTGCGGCCTGCTTGTCGAGGCCGGCTGGATTGAAGGCAAACCAGCGCAGCCACCCGGCGTGCTTTTCGGTCACCGTGCCGAACAGCACATGCAGTGCGAACCAGACAGACAGATTGAGGATGACGCCGACCACCGCGGCGGTAATCGCGGCCAGCGCGCCCGATAGTTGCCGGTTGGCGCGCAGCCGTTCGACGAAAGGCGCGCCGGCAAAAATCCACAGCATCGACGGAACGAATGTGACCCATGTCGTCATTGCGGCGCCGAGCACACCAGCCAGCACCGGCGAAAACGGTGCGGCGTCGCGGAAGGCGGCGAGGAAGCCGACGAATTGCGTCACCAGGATCAGCGGGCCCGGCGTCGTCTCGGCAAGGCCGAGGCCGTCGACCATTTCCGGCGCGGTCATCCAGCCGTAGTTCTCGACCGCCTGCTGCGCCATATAGGCCAGCAGCGCATAGGCGCCGCCAAAGCTGACGACGGCGAGCTTCGAGAAGAACAAGCCGACGCTGACCAAAACGTGATGCGGGCCAAAGATCAGCGCCGCGAGCGCGACCGGCGCCCACCACACCAGCACGCCAACGATCGACGCTGTGGCGAAATGCCGCCAGCGGTTCGGGGCGGGCGGCGGCATGTCTTCGATTTTGGCAGCGACGCCGAGTTGTTCGGGTGCACTGCGTGACACGAGATAGCCGATGAGGGCCGCGGCGGCGACGATCAGCGGAAACGGCAGTTCAAGGAAAAAGATTCCGATAAAGGCAGCGGCCGCCAGCGCCAACAGCACGTTGGTCTTGAGCGCGCGCTTGCCGATGCGAAACAAGGCCTCGACGACGATCACCAGTACCGCGGCCTTGATGCCGAACAGCGCGCCGTAGATCAGCGGC
>CAITEM010000162.1 GCA_903891395.1 uncultured Hyphomicrobiales bacterium
GATCTCTTCAGCCGTGTGTCTCTTCCTTGGCATTCTTCAGTCCTCCATCAGGCCATAAGCCATACATCAGGGAGGACCACTTCTCAGGGGGCAGACCATCACCAAGCAGGACCTCGCCGAATTCTATCAGAAAATCTGGAAGTGGGTCGCTCCACATCTCGTTGGCCGGCCGATCTCGCTGTTGCGCTGCCCCGAGGGCGCGGCCGGTCAATGTTTCTTCCAGAAGCACGCCTCGGCCGGGATTTCCGCCGATCATCTGCATCTGGTGCCTGAAGACGGCGACAAAATCTTGTCGCTGGACGATCTCGACGGCCTGCTGTCGCTGGTGCAGGCCGGCGTGCTGGAAGTCCATGTCCGCGGCTCGAGCATCGAGCATCTCGGCGACGCCGACCGTCTGGTGTTCGATCTCGACCCGGGACCCGGCACCGATTGGAAAGATGTCGTCGCCGCCGCCCGCGACGTGCGGGCGCGGCTCGCCAAATTGAAGCTCAAGACGTTTCTCAAGACTTCGGGTGGCAAGGGCCTGCACGTCATCCTGCCGATCAAACCGACGCCCTGGGACGAGGCCAAGGATTTCTGCCACGCCATCGCGGCCATCATGGAGCAGGATTCGCCGAACAAATACGTCTCGACCGCGACCAAGAGCAAACGCCACGGCCGCATCTTCATCGACTACCTGCGCAACAGCCGCGAAGCCACCGCGGTCGCGCCCTACTCCACCCGCGCCCGTCCGGGCGCGGCGGTCTCTGTACCGATCGACTGGTCCGAGCTCGGCGCGCTCAAAAGCGCAAACCAGTTTACGGTGAAGAACCTTCCGCAGCGGCTGGCACGTCTGCGCAAGGACCCCTGGGCCGGCATCGGCCGCATCAAGCAGAAACTTCCCAAGCTAAAGTAGGGTTTCCGTACCAGGGAACCATCGACTTCGCGCCGCGTTAAGCGCGCAGTGGGCACAGCAAAACGCTGCTTGAGGGGAAGTCATGAGCCAAAATACGACGAGCCATCACGGCCACAAGCAGAACGCGCTCGCCGGCTGGTTCTCCCGCTTCGCCCAGCGCACCGCGATCTGGACCGGGCATCCCATCGCATTTCTGCTCGCGTTCATTGTCATCATCGTTTGGGTCGTGACCGGACCCATCTTCAAATACAGCGACACCTGGCAACTGGTGATCAACACCGGCACGACCATCGTCACCTTCCTGATGGTATTTCTTATCCAGAACACGCAGAACCGCGACATGCTCGCGGTGCAGCTCAAGCTGTCCGAACTGGTGCTGGCGATGAAAGGGGCGAAGAACAGCTACGCCGCCATCGAGGATCTCAACGACGAAGAATTGCAAATTTTGCACGACGAGTGCCGCGTACGCTCCGAAATGACGGAACAACATCTGGAAACGCGCCGGACTGGAAAGTCCACCGCGAAGGCCGCCAATGGCGCCGCGCGTTCCCAACCCGCCGCGCTTCGCGCCACCAAAGCCCGGCGCAAAGCGCCCGTTCACGCCGCAAAGGCATAGTCCGTATTTTACCGGCGCTGATGCGGAACCAAGTTTTCAGCATCCTGTTATAAAAACGCGCAGTGGTTGTTCCCTTGAAGTCGGCCGCGCCGGCCCGACTTGCTTTTGCTTCAATTTCCTGTTGCCTGTGGTCACTGCGGCAGACAGGGGAATCGTCATGGCGTCCGCGAACTGGATCCGCGCTGGCCTCACAATCGTTTGCGGTTTCGCAGCCGGTGAAGCCACGGCGCAGCGCGCGCAGGCGGCCGACCACCAGGAGTTTTCCGGCCTCGCTTCGTATTATGACAAAAACTACCAGGGCAAGACCGCGTCGGGCGCCCATTACGATGGTACAAAACTCACCGCAGCGCACCGTACTCTGCCGTTCGGCACGCGCCTGAGCGTCACCGATCCGCGCACCCACCGGGTGGTGACGGTCGTGGTCAACGACCGCGGGCCTTTTGTTAAAAGCCGGGTGCTCGATCTGTCCTATTCCGCCGCCGAAGCGCTGCACATGACGGGCCGCGGCGTTGTGAAAGTGACCGCTTCGGTCGAATAGCCCGGGTTCCCCCGGCCCGCCGGACTGTGATAATCGAAACGCGCCAAACGAATTCCCCGCCACAAGGATTTCCAGTCATGCCCGCCAAGCGCCCGGCGCCTCGTCTTCCCGTGCTCCCCGAATCGCAATTCAACGATGCCCAGCGGGCGCTCATGGACGCCATCCGCTCTGGCCCGCGCGGCGCGTCGATCACCCCGCGCGGCCCTTTCGCGGTCTGGCTGCACGCGCCGGAATTCGGCCAGGTCGCCCAGCCGGTCGGCGGCTTCTGCCGCTACAACACCGCGCTGCCGCCCCGCCTGTCGGAATTCGCCATTTTGTGCACCGCCCGTTTGTGGAAGGCGCAATATGAATGGTTCGCCCACGCCCCGCTGGCGGAAAAAGGCGGCGTGAAGCCCAAGACCATCGCCGACCTCAAGGCCGGCCGCGCGCCGAAGTCGGCGCCGAAAGACGAACGCGCGATCTACGATTTCGTGCTGGAATTGTACAAGACCAAGCGCGTCAGCGACCGCACCTACAAGCGTCTCAATACGATCATCGGCGACAAGGCGACCGTCGAACTGGTCGGCCTGCTCGGTTATTACGTGATGATCTCGTTCACGCTGAACGTATTTCAGATGATGCCGCCGGCGGATTCAAAACTGGCTTTCACCGAACCGAAATAGCCAGACCTAGACCGATACCGGGTAGCGCCGGATCAGTTTGTTCTGCCGGAAAAGACTGCCGACGAAATCGCCGGTCGGCGTCGGGCGGAATCCGCGCGCGCGATTGCGGTCGCCGATCAGGAACAAGAGCCGCTGCTGTTCGGCCAACCGCCGGTAGCATTCGGTGACCGGCAGACGCGGGTCCCAGCAATCGATCGCCTCGCCGCCAATACCGTTGATTTCGAGGATCGAGAAGCACTCGCCGCGCATCAAGGCTTCGACGCTTTCGAACCGTAGATCGAAACGGCCGTAGTGGAATTCGGTCATGCCGCGCGCGATTTCGTCAAAGCGCTCATCGAGCGCCGCGGTGATGTGGCGGCGGCCGTCGCGATAGAGCGCGCCAGCACGCTGATTGCCGATCAAGGCGATGCGAACCACTTCGCCTTCGGCCGCGATACGGTCGAGGTCGAGCGGGTCCACGCCGCGATGCGTCGGGTCCCCCCCCAGATGCAGCGCCGACTTCCACTGCGCGCGTGCATTGCCCGCGATCAACTGCCGCACCGTGCTGACGCCGTCGCCGAGCACTTGCGGGAAATAGCGCAGCGTCAACGAAATCACGCGGCCCTTGGCTTCCCCCGGCAGCCGCGCGTACAGCACAGCCGCTTCACCGGCGTAAGGCACGTAACGCTGCAACATCAGCGTCGTCGATTCCGGGAAATTCGTCAGATAAGTATCGAGCGCGAAAGGCGTATCGATGCGCTGCACGCCATGGCCATGCCAGCCGATGTCGGGTTTCGCGATCAACGGGAAACCCAGTCCGGCATCGGCGCGCGCGCTGTTGGCGCGCTCGATGTCGGCGGCAAGGCTTGCCGCGCCGACGTTGCGTTTGACGACGACAAAATCGGCGATCCACTTGCGCTCCGTGAGCGCGACGTCGAAGAAATACGAACTCTTCGATTCGCCCCACATGCCGCCGTTGAAGATCGTCGGGTTGGCCGCGGTCGGCAACGTCATCGAGCCGTGGCGGATACCGAGCCTGATCCAGTTGAACACCAGCGGCAGATAGAACAGCGCCGGCGGAATGCGTTCGGCCATCGCGACCTTGTGGTCGCCGCGCGACAGAGGCGGCATGCCGCGGCAGGATTCGGTCGGCGCCGTTTCGGCGACGAGATCAGGCAGCACGCTTTTGCGGGACGCAAAAATCCGTTTGCGGACGAAGCTGGTGGCTCCGATCGCCAGGAACAGCATCGGCCAGGCCCAGAAACCGACGCTGTCATCGAGCGCGTCGCCGAACACGATCACGAGATAAAGCATCAGCGGCAAATAGATCGCCGAAACGATCAGGCTCGCGGCGATAAAACGCCATAGCGACACCCGCGCCCAGCCGCAGGCGACGAAAGCGACGAAGACGATGCCCGGCACCACCCGGCACACCGCGACCAGTCCGAACACGTTGTGTTTGAGCGTGTTGCCGAAGCGTTGCACGCGGTGGTCCACCGCATAGCGCGACAGCCACGGCACGTAACGCGCCGCATAGCCCAGGCCGTAGAGCGCCAAATCGCTGGCGACGATGCCGCCGTAGATGCTCAAGGCCACCACGCTGGCCGGCATCAAATCGTTCACGATGATGTAGCCGCCGAGGATGATCGCGAGATCCTCGTGCGCAAACGGCAGCATCAGCAGCGAAGTAACTTTTGTAAAGCCGGACAAATCGATCGACGCGATCTGCCCGAGCAACGTAATCGATTGAAACAAGAGTTGCCCCGATCCCCCACGTATCGTGCCGCCTGCGCGGAACGACGAAAACCTCTCAGGGCCAACATGGGCGATTTGCCCGTGTGCCTCATGGCCCGGGAAATCCCGGTAAGAGGCAAAGCCCAGTTTTTGTTTTTATGCTTCCGGCCGCAAAAATGATTTTGACTTAATGCGGGCCAAGGGACAAGGAACTTCGCCGTCGGGATCGCCAAATCGCCAGATTCCACGGGCTTGTTTGTGCAGCGTGGCAACACGGCAACAGC
>CAITEM010000163.1 GCA_903891395.1 uncultured Hyphomicrobiales bacterium
CAACCCGCTGCCAATCCGCTTGGCAGCTTAACCCCGGCAGACGCTCCACTTATCGACGCGGAGAATCTGTTCAGATAACCGGGACCACCTCACAGATCAGAAGTAGATGTCGCCCTTGAATACGCCGGGCCCGCTTTGCATGTATTGCCATAGCGTTTCCCAGCGGCTGACGTCGGGGCTCTGCGGCGCGATCAGGCCCGAGACGATTCCGGCGCAAACTTCGCCGCCATGCACGTCGGGCCGGTGCAGCCAACTCGTGTCGTACCACCCGGTCTGATAGGCCGCCGAGTCGAGACCGATGAGACCGCGGAATTCGCCGCCATGGCGCATAGCCAAGCTCAACACGATGCGGCCGCCGATCGAGCAGCCCAGCACGATTGGTTGCTCCAACTCGAGCGCATCGCGAAATGTTCGGATTGCTTCGATGTAGGCGTCGGTTGTGAGTTGATATTCCTCGTCCTGCCAGCCGTCCGGCGGCATCGACTTGCCGTGCCAAGGCAGATCGAAGCTGACGACGCGGAAATGGTCCGTGATCGCGGTATCCGCCATCATGTGGCGATACTGCCGGCTGTCGCTGCCCGCGGTGTGCAGACAAAGCAGCGGAATTCCGCTTCCTGCTTCTTCGAAATAAATCCGATGTGGACGGCCGCCGAGCGTCAGATGAACGTAGCGGCCAACGATGGCGTCAATCTTGGCGGCCATCAGGTCGGCTCCACGGCCAAGCGGCGTGGCGCTGCCAGGAGCGCCTTGAAATACAGGAGGTTCGTCATCAGCGTGCGATAGTCACCGTCGATCTGAAGCTCGCCCCGCTTAGTCAACGCGAAGATGTCATGGAAATGCGGCGGCGGAAGCGGTTGCCAATAACGCCGCCAGGCTTCTTCGCCGCCGCGAATGGCGAACGACCAGGAACGCATCAACAGCGGTCCACCCTGAAGACCCGCGATCTGCCCGTTGACGATCGAAATATAATACGGCGTCGCGCCGATCCCGAGCATGAACTCGGCGCTGACAAACCGGCCCCGACGCACCAGTGCCGTATCGGCGTTCACCAATGTGGGCATCTGCTGGATTGCCTCGGCCAGCGGCAGTTCCATTTCCCTGCGCTGACTCATGCGCTCCTTCCGGCTGACCGCAACATGCATATTCCGCGAGTCTAGAAGCCGTCGCGCGATCCCGCGCAACCTTTGAAACCGTGCATTTGGCGTGTTGGATAGCGCAGCCGCATCGACCCTTCGCTCATTTGTCTTGGACAAACAAATTCGTAATGAGTAACGTGCTTTGAGTTTTCCTCAACTATGGTTGCGTTCTTGGCCCGGTCCATACCACCGTTGAATCCGCTGCATGTATTTGAGGTCGCAAGCCGCGTGGGCAGCTTCACCAAGGCGGCGGAATTACTCAGCGTGTCGCCGTCCGCGGTCAGCCGGCAGATTACCGCCCTCGAAGCTTTTCTCGATGTCCGGTTGTTTAACCGGGGACGCGACGGAAACACTCTTACCGAAATCGGCGAAAAATATCGTTGCGAGATTGCACCAGCTTTCGAAATCATTACTGCCGCAACCGACAAGATCAACAAATCGCAGGATATCACGCCTCTTAGCGTGCGCGTTCCGTCGACTTTTGCCATCCGCTTCTTGATACCGCGGTTGTCGGAGTTCCGGGCCGCTCACGAGAACATCAATGTACGGATTGTTACTGGTTTTGGTGCGGTCGATTTTGTGCGCGAGGATGTCGACATCTCGATCCAGGTCGGTTGGGGCGAATGGCCGGGCGCCGAAAGCAAGGTGCTGTTCGCCAATTGGGTGCAACCGATGTGCAGCCCGCAACTATTCAAGGACGGCCGGCCGGCTGAGAGCATTGACGAACTGCGTGGACTTCGGCTGCTGATTTCGAAAAATCGTCGCAGCGATTGGATCGACTGGTTTGCAGCGGCCGGCCGGCCCGATTTTCCGCTGGATCAATCCGAAATCATTGAGTTTCCAAATTCGATGCTGGCCTATCAGGCAGCGGCCGATGGACTTGGCGTGGTCATTGGCCAGGTTCCCTTGCTGGGGCCGGAATTCGCAACGCAGACCTTGATCCCGCTTTTCGACAAGCCAATCCGGCAAGGCTCCTATTATGCTGTGTGGCGGGCCGAAACCGGACCGAACCGGAAAGCGCGGCAATTCCTGTCCTGGCTTCAGCAACAACTCGAGCCGGTTCTGGCGCGGCTGCCGCAACAGCCCGCCGCCACATGATTGTGCGGTCGCGCGCGCTGTGAATAAAACTCAAGCGCGGATGCCGATTGCGAATTTGTGTTTCCTTGGCGCCGCTCTCATAAGATAGCCACGCTGGATGTCACTGTCGTTTTGAATCAACGCCCCGAAATCGGCATTGAGTTTCGTCGGTGCAGGACCACTTGATATATTTCATAATTGGGGAGGCTGAAGGTGAGCGCCGACAAGAGATATGAAAAGGGAATGGAAGTGCGTCGGCAGATTCTGGGCGATGCGTGGGTTGATCGCACGCTGAAGAATCGGAATGAGTTCAATACCGAATTCCAGGAGGCGATTACCCGGAATGTCTGGGGTGATATTTGGACGCGTCCGGCGATCGATCACAAAACCCGCCGTTATATGGTGATGTCGATGATGATCGCGCTGCACCAGTGGGAAGAGTTCAAGCTTCACGTGCGTGCCGCGCTTGGCCACGGCTTTAGCCGTAGCGATATAAAAGAGATTATCCTCCAGGCAACTGTCTATTGCGGCGCGCCCGCCGGCAACCACGCGATGCAGGAAGCTGCTGCCGTCTTCGCGGAAGCAGGCGATTGATAGTGGATCGAGGGGCGGGCGTCGCGACGGCCGGTCAATCCAGCTTGATGCCTGCCTCGGTAATCACGGTTTTCCATTTTACAGCGTCGTTTTTGATCAAATCTGCGTAGCTGGCGGGGCCCGGCTCACCGGCGCTTGCACCTTGCTTCGCAAGGCTCGCGATATAATCGGGTTCTTTCTGCGCCGCCGTCATTGCCTCCTGCAAACGTTTGGCGATCGCCGGAGGCGTACGCGACGAGACGACAAAGCCGAACCAGCTTTCAGCCTCGACGCCCGGCAGCCCGGCCTGGGCCATGGTCGGCACATCGGGCAAAGAGATCTCGCGTTTTGATGACGCCACCGCGACAGCGACGATCTGCCCCGCCTTGATCTGCGGCGCGATGATTGGCGTGTCGCCGAACAGCGCATCGATCTGCCCGCCCATCAGCGCAGGCAGGCTCTCGCTGGTGCTGCGGAATGGAATGTGAACGATGTCGAGCTTGGCTTGGCGTTTGAACAACTCGATGGCGAGATGCGTAATGGAGCCGACACCGGCCGATCCAATCGTCACCTTGCCGGGGTTGGCTTTGGCGTAGGCGATAAATTCGGCAAGCGTCTTCACTCCGAGCTTCGGGCTCACCGCGAGCGTGAGGGCTGACCGCCAGACCGTGCCAAGCGGTACGAAATCCTTCTGCGAATCGTAATTGACCTTCTTGGCAGCCGGAATGATCGTCAGTGGGCCGATAGCTCCCAATAGGATCGTATAGCCGTCCGGATCGATATTCTTATAAGCCTCGGTCGCATTCAGACCGCCGCCGCCGCCGCGATTCTCGATGAACACTCGCTGTCCAAGTTGACGGCCGAGCGACTCGGCCGCGAGGCGCGCGCCGGTGTCGCTGGGCCCGCCAGCAGCGTAGGGAACAACGACACGAATTGGCCGCGTCGGAAAGTCCTCAGCGGCAAAAGAAGCATTGGCCGTTATAGCCAGAGCGGCAGTAACGATCAGAATTTTGGCGATCGGCGACATAGAATCCTCCGGACCGGGATCGGCTTTGCGTTGCCCCGTTGTTTGTCGGCCGTATAGCACCCAGGCGGCGCGGGCAGATTGCGAAAAACTCAAGGGTCTTTGCCCATAAGGAAATTGCCCCTGGGAGACAAAGCTCCTAGCGATCAACAGGTTGGGAACGAAGGGCTTGGCGTGGCCGTGTTTTCGATATGCCGTCTTCCTCCTCAGGAGGCGGCAACGAATAGTAAGTCGGGAGCCCCGGGGACGAATGAGCCAGCAAGAATTGATCATTGACGCCCATGCTCATTTCGTTCCGCAGGCACTTCTGGATGACGTGCTGTCGCAACGCCGTCTGTTTCCCTCGGTCAAGGTTTTTTCGGAAAATGGCGGTGTCCGTTTTTCCTTTGCCGGGCAAGACGCCAAGCGGCCGGTTCCGGCCGGTATGAGCGACGTCGCCCGCCGTCGCGCCTGGCTCGCCGATCGCGGCATCGACAAGCAGGCAGTCGGTGGCTGGCTGGACATGTTCGGCTACGACCTCCCGCCGGAGGAGGGGCTCGATTGGAGCCGCTTTCTCAATGAGCATATGCTCAAGGCGGCAGCCGACATTCCGTTTCTGATCCCGCTGGCAACATTGCCGATGCAGTCGGGAAAACTTGCCGCCGAAGTTTTGGAAAAAGCGCTCGATCAAGGCTTTCACGGCGCGATGATCGGCACCCAGCCAAAAGGTTCAGGCGGTGTGCTGGACGATCCCGACCTCGAGCCCTTCTGGGAAGTGGCGTCGGCGCGCAAAGCTGCGATTTTTGTTCACCCGACATTTGGAGCCCGCGACGATCGCCTCAAGGCCTATGGCCTGGTCAGCGCGGTCGGCCGCGTCACCGACACGACGATGGCGGTCGCGCGCTTGCTGTACTCCGGCCACCTCGTACGCTACCCGGGCGTCAATCTCATCATTTCGCACGGCGGCGCCGCGCTGCCGATGCTGTTCGGCCGTCTGCAACGCAGCTTTGCCACCACCCCGGCGAAGAATTCCAATCCGGGACCAGGCTTTCACAAGCTCTATTTCGATTCTGTCGTCTATGATGCGCTTACGCTGCGGTTCGTATGTGACCTCGCCGGCGCCGATCATGTGATTATGGGAACGGACGAGCCTTTCGCGATTGCCGAGCAGCAGCCGATCAGGCTGGTCGATGAATGCGAGTTCAGCGCCGCCGACCGCAGCGCGATCCTCGGCGGCAATGCCGCAAAGCTTTTCGGACTCTCGTGACTCGCAGCGACCGTCGACGACGCCGGCGTCTGTGGTGAGGAGTGGCAATGCCCACTGTTTCGATAACGGTGAATGGTGAACTGCGCAGCGCCGAAGTTGAAGGCCGCACTTTGCTGGTGCACTTCTTGCGCGATCATCTGCGGTTGACTGGAACGCATGTCGGTTGCGACACCAGTCAGTGCGGCGCTTGCACGGTCCATGTGGACGGTGTGGCGATCAAGTCCTGCAGCGCACTCGCGGTCGCGTGCGATGGCGCCAGCGTCACCACGATAGAAGGCCTTGCCGTCGCCGACCAGTTGCATCCCATGCAACAGGCTTTCCACGAAAATCACGGTCTGCAGTGCGGCTTTTGTACGCCGGGGATGATTATGTCGGCCATCGATATGGTTCGGCGGAACGGTCACGACCTCGACGAGCATACGATCCGCACGCAGCTTGACGGAAATATTTGTCGCTGTACCGGCTACCACAACATCGTCCGGGCCGTTCAGGCCGGGGCCGCCGCGATGCGTGAGAGGTAGTCGATGCACGATTTCACCTACCATCACCCAAACCTCTTGAGCGATGCCGCCGGGCTGCTCGGCGGCAAGCCGGAGGCAAAGCTGCTCGCCGGCGGCATGAGTTTGCTGCCGAGCCTGAAACTTCGCCTGGCGCGGTATTCCGACCTCGTCGATTTGAAAGCCATTGCCGATCTCCAGGGCATCAAGCGCGCCGGCGATGCAGTGGTGATCGGCGCCATGACCAGGCATGCGGTTGTGGCCGCCTCCGACGTTGTTAAACAGGCCATTCCGGCTTTGGCGGTGCTGGCCGGCGGCATCGGCGATCCCTTGGTGCGCAACCGCGGCACGATCGGCGGCTCGATCGCCAATGCCGACCCCGCCGCGGATTATCCGGCGGGTGTGCTGGGGCTGGGCGCTACGATTATTACTGATCGGCGCGAGATCGCCGGCGAGGATTTCTTCTTAGGCTTGTTCGAGGTCGCGCTGGAGCCGGGTGAAATCATTACAGCAGTACGCTTTCCCATTCCGTTGCGCGCCGGCTACGCCAAGTTGCCGCATCCGGCATCGCGCTTTGCCTTGGTCGGTGTGATGGTGGCGAAAACGCGCGCCGGCGTTCGTGTCGCGGTGACGGGCGCCGCTGCCACTGTCTTCCGTTTGACACAAGCGGAGGCGGCGCTCGACGCTGACTTTTCAGCCGCGGCACTCGACGGAATTGAAGTCGACGCCGGAGAATTCAGTTCCGACATTCACGCCAGCGCCGAGTACCGCGCCCACGCTATCACCGTCATGGCCAAACGCGCGATCGATGCAGCGCTGCGCTGATCCTCAATCGCTGCCCGCCTGACGGGCTTGGAAGACAAAGAAATGCATGCGCCAGCAACGAGCACTCGCATTGGGCAACCGGTCCCGCGCAAGGAAGACTTGCGGCTGATTACGGGCAAGGGCCGCTACACCGACGATATGAATCTGGACGGGCAAGCTTATGCCGTGATGGTGCGTTCGCCCCACGCCCACGCCCTGATCCGGTCGATCGACAGCGCGGAGGCTCAGGCCGTGCCCGGCGTGCTGGCCGTCCTCACTGGGTTCGACTTTATTGAGGACAAGCTGAACCCGATCCCTAATAAGACGTTTTCGATGCATCCGGCCGAAATGCCGCTGATCAATTTTGATGGCACACCGGCCTTTAATGTCTCCGACTACCCTCTGCCAGCCGACAAGGCTCGTTTTGTCGGCGAAGCCATCGCCATGGTGGTGGCGGAAACGATTGCGGCCGCGAAAGATGGTGCGGATCGCGTCGTGATCGATTACGAGCCGCTGCCCTGCGTCACCTATACCGTCGATGCGGCAAGTCCGGACGCCGTCCGCGTGCGCGATGAACACGACAACATATGTATCGATGCGCAGGTCGGCGATGCCGAAGCCACCGCGGCGGCCTTTCGAAGCGCCGCGCATGTCGCCAGGATTAAAACCTGGGTACCGCGCGTCGCCGGTTCACCCATGGAGCCGCGCGCGGCGGTCGGCGACTTCGATGCAAAGACCGGGCGCTATACGATCTATACCTGCAGCGGCTCCACGTTGCGCCTGCGCCGCGATATCGCGATCGTTCTCAACGTGCCGGAGCCCCATGTCCGGCTCGTAATCCGCGACGTCGGCGGCAATTTTGGTACGCGCGGCGCGATCTTCCCCGAACAGCCGCTTGTTGGCTGGGCGGCCCGCCGCGTCGGCCGGCCCGTCAAATGGACGAGCGAGCGCAGCGAGGCCTTGCTCAGCGATTATCAAGGGCGCGATCTCGCCGTCGAAGCCGAACTTGCGCTCGACAAGGACGGGACCTTTCTCGCGATACGCGGCTCCAATGTCGGAAACCTCGGTTCGCACACCGGCAATTTCTCGATGGTGCAGAAGGGCGTCGAGATCATGTCGAGCATTTACCGGATGCCGACTGCGCATTTCCGTGCCCGCGCCGTCCTGAGCCACACTGCGCCGACTCGGCCCTATCGCAGTTCCGGACGTCCCGAAGTTATTTTTGTCATGGAACGACTGATCGATTTAGCTGCGCGCGAAAGCGGGCTGGATCGCGTCGAACTGCGCCGCCGTAATCTCATTCTAGAGGCGGAGCTGCCTTACAAGAATCCGTTCGGCATGGTCTATGACAGCGGCGCCTATCATAAGGTCATGGAGCGGACTCTTGAGCTTGCCGACTGGCGGGGTTTTGCCGAGCGCAAGGCTGAAGCCAGAAAGCGCGGTAAATATCGCGGCATCGGCGTCGCCAATTATGTAGACACCGCTACGGGTATTCCGCGCGAGAAGGCGGAACTGACCGTTCACGCTAACGGTAGCGTCGATGTGGTGATCGGAACGGTGTCGAATGGCCAGGGTCATGAGACCAGCTTCGCCCAGCTGATTAACGAGTGGCTTGGTGTTCCGATCGACAAGGTGCGGCTGATCACCGGCGACACAGACATCGTCACGGTCGGCGGCGGTACTCATTCCGGCCGTGGCATGCGGCTCGGCAGCATCGTGATCTGGCACGCGTCGAACAAGATCATAGAGAGGGGCAAGCAGGTCGTCGGTCTGCTGCTGCAGAAGAGTCCCGGTGAGATCGCCTTCAGCAACGGCCTGTTCGTCGCTGCCGTAGGCGGGCAATCGATGACGCTGTCCGAAGTCGCCGGGGCCGTGACCAGCCGGACTGACTTGCCGCCGGAATTGCGCGGGCCGTTGATGGCGGAATGCGATGAGACCATTAACGACGCCGGCTTTCCCTATGGCTGCCACGTCAGCGAAGTCGAGATCGACCCTGATTTGGGAAATGTCGAGATCATCCGTCATACCACGGTGGACGACGTTGGCCGTGCCGTGAATCCGCTCATCATTCACGGGCAAACCCATGGCGGTATTGCCCAAGGCGTCGGTCAGGCGCTGCTCGAACATTGTTTCTACGACGCCAGCAGTGGACAGCTATTATCCGGCTCGTTCATGGACTATGCGATGCCGCGCGCCGACGTGCTTCCTTTCTTCACCACTGAAATAAGTGAAGTTCCGTCCACCACGCATCCGCTTGGAATGCGGCCGGCCGGAGAGGGCGGCACGACGCCGGCCCTGGGTGTCGTCATCAATGCCATTGTCGATGCCTTGTCGGATTTCGGGGTGACGCACATGGAAATGCCGGCGACGCCGGAGCGCATTTGGCGCGCTATCCGCGGCAAGCCACAACGCTCGCGCATCGTTCCTGATGCCGTCGAGCAACAGATTTCGCTGACTTGATCGAAGAATTGACAGGCTGTTTGTGGCCGGCGTTTGACCGCGTCAATTGCAGAGACGCCATTCGGGAGGTTATGCCGAATGTCTGAGCTTGGCACCTAGCGGACATTGGACGAGCTACCGTTAGCGTCCGCTTTTTCACGAAGCGGACGTCGGCCTTTCTATCACTTTGATCTGGCCTGTAGCCGGTGAGCGGTAAGGCCCAGAAGCTCAAGCGTCGTCGCGCCGGCTTGCAGCCGCTTCATGGTCACGGCTTCCTTGTCGGTGCGCTTGCGCGCGCCTTCCAGGGTTAGTCCGACATGGGCCTGCGGAATAGCCAGTACGCCGTCCGTATCGGCGTGGTCTGCCCCCTGAGAAGTGGTCCTCCCTGATGTATGGCTTATGGCCTGATGGAGGACTGAAGAATGCCAAGGAAGAGACACACGGCTGAAGAGATCGTCACGAAGCTGCGGCAGGTTGACGTGCTG
>CAITEM010000164.1 GCA_903891395.1 uncultured Hyphomicrobiales bacterium
CGGCATACGAGATTCTCCGGAGTGACTGGAGTTCAGACGTGTGCTCTTCGATCTGCCTTGGACTTTAACGCAAAGGAGCCGGCGTCTTGCCGGCTCCTTTTTGCGTGGCTCAGATAAACGATTTCATGGCCGGGGTTTCTGCGCTATGCGAAACGCATGAATCTGCTGTCGATCCAGTCCCATGTTGCCTACGGCCATGTCGGCAATGCCGCGGCGGTATTTCCGTTGCAGCGCATGGGCGTCGAGGTGTGGCCGGTGCACACCGTGCAATTCTCCAACCACACCGGCTACGGCGAGTGGAAAGGGCAGGTGTTCGACGCCGCCTTGATCCGCGACGTAATGAGCGGCATCGAGCAGCGCGGCGTGCTCAGCGAATGCGACGGCGTGTTGTCGGGTTATATGGGCGGGGCGGACATCGGCGAGGCTATTCTCGACGCCGTGGCGACGGTCAAACGTGCCAATCTGGAAGCGCGCTATTGCTGCGATCCGGTGATCGGCGACGTCGGGCGCGGCATATTCGTGCGTCCCGGCATTCCGGAATTCATGAAAGCGAAGGCTGTGCCGGCCGCCGACATCATCACGCCGAACCAGTTCGAGCTCGATTATCTCGCCGGCCGTGACAGCACGACGCTGGCGCAGGCGCGCGACGCGCTCAGGGCGGTGCACGATCTTGGCCCCCGCGCCATTCTGGTAACTTCGCTGCACACCGCCGAGACGCCGGACGATGCGATCGATCTGCTGGGGTCGGACGACAGCGGCATGTTCCGGCTGCGGACGCCGAAACTGCCGATCAGTGTCAACGGCGCCGGCGACGCCATCGCGGCGATGTTCTTTGCTCACTATCAACGGAGCGGACAAATAGATCAGGCCATGTCGTCCGCGGCCTCCAGCATCTTCGGCATTCTGTCGTGCACCGCGGAGGCTGGCGCCCGCGAGATTCAACTGATCGCGGCGCAGGACGAGATCGTCAAGCCGTCCCAGATGTTTGAAGCGGAAGCGCTTCGCTCATGAGTGATTCTCCCGTGGTCCGCCACATCGACGGCGTCGATCTGTGCTTTACGGAAAAACCGTGGCCCTTTGCAATCGAGCGCCGGGTGGAGATCGACGCCTATTTCGCCAAACTTCTGCTGCAGAAGCCCGCGATGTGGAACGGGCGGGCGCTGGTGCTGCACGCGCATCAGGTCATCGACGGCGTGTTGCGCGGCGCGTGTCTCGAAACCGACTATGCCAGTTTCACGGCCTGGAGCGAGTGGGGCTGGCCGGCGAAAGACGTGCGGGACTGCTTCGGCGCGGCGGCGATGATTGGCGCAGACGGCGGTATTCTGCTGGGCGTCATGGGCGACCACACGTTCAATGCAGGTCACATTTATTTGCCCTGCGGGACGCCCGATCCGCGCGATGTGCGCGACGGCAAGGTCGATATCGAATTCAGCGTCGGCCGCGAGCTGAAGGAGGAGACCGGGCTGGATATTTCGGAATTCACGCCCGAGCCCGGCTGGACCATGGTGACGCACGGCTCGCTGGTCGCGCTGATCAAGGTGCTCCACTCGAAAGAAACCGCGGCGGAATTGCGCGACCGGATTTTGACGTTCAATGCCGCGGAAAAACAGCCGGAACTGGCCGACATCCGCATTGTCCGTAGCTCGGCGGATTTCGACCCGATGATACGCGAATTCGTCAAGGCCTTCATGGTGCGGAGGTTCGCGGGCGGGTAGAGTGATGTCATGAAACGCGACCCCATCACCAAACGCTTTCGCATCGACAGGCCCAAGCACTTCAAGTTGTCGAAGCATGATCCGGCCGAATGCTGCGGGTTCAGTATCGACAAGGACGACGCGAAGAAGATGCTCGCCGAGGGCATCGAACGGCTCAGCACGCTCCAGGAGATGCTGTACGCCGACGGCCGCTGGTCGGTGCTTGTTGTGCTGCAGGCCATGGACGCCGCCGGCAAGGACAGCCTGATC
>CAITEM010000165.1 GCA_903891395.1 uncultured Hyphomicrobiales bacterium
GACAGCACCACGCCGGTGAGCATCAATGCGCCGATGGCGCCGAGCGTCAGCCGGTCGATGGTCCACCACCATTCGCCGAACGGCGTGCGATGCGCGCGCGAAACCATGAGTGTCCCCGTGCCGGAGGATCGGCCCACAATTCCTGACGCTTCACGGTTTACGAAGCATTAACGCTGCCGTTTTTCCGGCAAAACGGCGCGGCCGCTCAGGGCAGAACGCCGAACCGTTTGGCCAGGTCGGCCGGCATCATGTCGGGCGGCGCCCGGTCGAAGGTCACGCCGGCCTGCTGGAGAGCGCGCACGATCAGCGCGACACAACCCTGCTGGCCGCGGTCCGGCACCTTGAAGCGGTCGCCGAGCGCCACCGACAGGCCGAGCAGCAGGAAGCCGGCGAGGCCGTAGCGTTGCCCGAGGCAAGAATAGCCATAACGGACCGCCTTCGACCGGTCACGGTCGGACAGATCGAGGCGGACGTAGTGGAAGTCCCGATGGCGATATTTCTCGACACCGCACATGCCGACGCCAAGCGCGTGGACTTCGAGCAGGTGGCCCTTGGCGGACAGCACCAGCGCGGCGTGGCTCCAATGCGCGTAGCGGCGATCGTCGTTGCGATAGCGCATCCGTGCCGCCAGGCGGATCAGCCAGCCGAGCCAGCCCGGGCCGCGGATCAGGATAATGTCGCCTGGCCGCAGGTCGGTCATCACCTCGCCCGGGCTGCAGCGGACGATGTCGCAAGCCGTGAGGTCAACCGATGGGGCCGTCCCGACGTGATCGATCTGCATCGCGTCGGGGGCGTGACTCATCGTCTCAGTCCTCAGGCGTCGGTGGTCCGTTGCCGCTGCCATCCTGGAAATGGGTGTTGACGGTCGTCGCATCGAGCACTGTGTCGTAGATTGCGACGTCCTGGATCGTTCCCTTGAACGGCAACACTGGGAAGGTGGAATTCGGCGCGCCCGGGGTACGTGTCGTGAACCAAGGCGCCCCGACGCCGATCACCAGGGGGGAGAGCGTATTGGGCGCGAATGTACCACCCAAAGGCTTCGTCACCGGAGGCCCGCCGTTGACGTAGAGCGCAGCGTCGTTACCGTCGAATGTCAGCACGACGTGGTTGCTCTCCGACAGTGTCGCCATGTCGCCGGTGACCAGAACGAATGCCGAGATACCCTCGACGCCCAACTGGGCCTCCCAGTTGCCGTCTTCGTTGACGACAACGGCGAAGCCGGTGAATACAGTCGCGCTGTTATCGACCGTGCGGGAATCGACTACCGCGCGGAAGGCGGGCGAATCGTCGGCCGTCCACTCCGGCCGTGCCCAGCATTCGACGCTGAATTTCGACGCCGGATTGATGACGCCGCTGACCGGCACGGTGACAAAACCACCATCGACCTGCATCCCGGTCGTCAGGACGTTGGGATCGTTGGCGGGCTGCACGGCGTCGCCAGGTACGATAGACTCGACACCAATCGACAGGAATCCAATCGCTGCCGCGGAGTCGAGACCGGGGATGATTTGGAATCCGGGACAAGGAAACATCCCCGCCGGCGCGTTGCCCTTGTGAGTGTAGTTGCCGTCGTTATTCCCTTTGACATCCTTGGCTATCGCCGTCGCCACTGGCTCGCCCGCGACGGCCGCTGCTTCGCTCAACGGCCAGTAAGCGACGCATGAAGGGATAACGTCTGTGTCGCTATACGTGCTGAAAGGCTTTGGCTCTGGAGGTTTCGGATCGCCGCCAAGCCCGCCTGTCTGCAAAACACAGCCGACGAAACAAAGGCCGGAGACGACGAATAAAAGCGCGACCGGCACAAAAACCAGTACCAACGAACTCATGGCAGCCCCCCTACCCGCATAACCCAAGCGAGCAAGCCTGCATGGTACTACCGCCGATGGCGAAGTCAAACCGCGCGGGTATTTAGCGAGACCACAACCAAAAACCGCCGCCCAATGCCAGTAAAACCAGAATGACCGACACGCTTTGCAGGACGCCGGTTTCGTTTTCGCCGTGGTGATCGTCACGAAATTTCTGCAAAAAGAAACGGCCGGCGGCATAGGTGCCGACGCCGCCGAAAAAGATCGCGCCGGGAAACGGTGCGCGTATGCGCCACAGCAACATTGCGATGACGAGAACTCCGGCCCAGGCCATTTCGAACAATTGAATCGGCACACGGCGCAGCCACGCACCGCGCTGATCCGGAAGATGCAGTCCGCACCATGCGTGCGTCTCGCGTCCGGCGCAGCAGCCCTGCAGAAAACACCCGATCTTGGCGATGACGCTACCGCACAACATGCCGATCGTGGCCGCATCCCAGAACGGCAAGAACGGCAAATCCAGCACCCACAGCAATGGCACCGAAAAGACGATCGAGGCGATCAGCCCACCGTAGACCGTCATGCCGCCTTCCGAGCGGCGCCAGATGCGGCGCAGATCGTTGCGGTAAATGTCCCAGTGCATCGCCACGTAGAGCAATCGCGTGCCGGGCAATGCCGGGATTACGAGTAGCACCGTTGCAACGGCAGTCTTGTCCGCGTTCAAGCCGTAGGATTGCGCGACATAGGCGGTGAGAAAAGTCGACACCAGCAGCGCGCAATACAGCATCGCCGGATAGGCATGAACGACGTGGCCGCGCCAGACGAACAATATCGGCTGCATGACCTATACCAACGTCAAGATCGTGAGAGCCAGGCCGCAAACGATCGCCGCGTCCGCGAGATTGAAAACCGGCCACCAGCCGATCGCAACGAAATCGACGATACCCCCGCGCCACAAGAGGTCGATGACATTGCCGCTGACGCCGCCGAGCGCCAGGCCGATGCCGATGACGGCGACAGGATTATCGGCCAGCGGCTCCTGATCCAATGCGAACAGCGCGAGCGCGGCGCACAGGATCCAGCCGGCGACGATCCAGGTCTCCGACAAAGGCAGTACAGCGCCGCGCCGGTTGACAATGCAATGAATCGAGACGAACCGCCGCGGCGCCGCTGCCTGCGCAAACCGCGGCTCCGCCAGAACGCACTGCTTCGACATCTGGTCGGCGGCCAATACCGCGGCGACCGCGCCTAGAAGCTCAAGCCACGACATGACGCCCGCGTCCCCACGCAACTCATCGCCCGTGGACCGAGGCTACAACTTACAGTGGCGGGGTGGAAGCGGCTGGAGGCCTCAGCCGACCGGCGTGACGCCCGGAATGGCGCGGACGAGGTCCACGAAGGCCCGGCCGCGCACTTCAAAGTTCGGATACTGGTCGAACGAGGCGCAGGCCGGCGACAGCAGCACGACTGGCTCCTTGAGGCCGGAGGCCGCGGCATCGCGGGCCGCGGCTTCGATTGCCACGGACAGCACGCCGCTCATCTCGTAAGGCACCTTGCCGTCGAGCGTGTGGGCGAAGTCCGGCGCCGCTTCGCCGATCAGATAGGCTTTGCGGATGCGCGGGAAGAATTCGGCGAGACTGTTGATGCCGCCGGTCTTCGGCTTGCCGCCGGCGATCCAGAAAATATCGGGAAAGCTCGCCAGCGCCTTGGCCGCGCTGTCGGCGTTGGTGGCCTTGGAGTCGTTGACGAACAGTACGCTGCCTTTACGGCCGACCTGCTGCATGCGGTGCGCCAGGCCCGGAAAGCTGACCAGGCCTTTCTGAATCTCGTCGAGTTCGAGCCCGAGCGCGCGGCAGGCGGCAACGGCGCAGGCGGCGTTCTGTGCATTGTGTGCGCCGCGCAGCGAACCGATGCCGGCAAGCTGCACGACCGGATGCGCCTTGCCCGCCGTGGCGCGCATGATGCGCGTACCCTCGGCGTAGTAACCGTCGCGCAACGGGGCCTGTACCGAGACGCGCACGACCTTCTTGCCGGCGCGCTCGATGCGATCGGCGGCGGCACGCGTGTAGCGGTCGTCGACGCCGATGACGGCTGCCTGCTCCGCACCCGCAACCAGCAGCGTCTTGATCGCGGCATAATTCTCGATGGTGCCGTGGCGGTCGAGATGGTCCTCCGACACGTTGAGCAGAATGCCGACCGTCGGTTTCAACGACGGCGCCAGATCGATCTGATAGGATGAGACCTCGACCACATAGGCGCGGCCGGGCGCGAAGTTTTCCAGCGCCAGCACCGGCACGCCGATATTGCCGCCCATCTGCGCGTCGATGCCGGCGCTCTTGAGCAGATGCGCGATCAGCGCGGTGGTGGTCGATTTACCGTTGGTGCCGGTGATCGCAATTAACGGGCACGCCGCCCCTGACATCGCGCGCTGCAGGCAGAACAGTTCGACATCGCCGATGATCTCGACGCCGGCCTTGTGCGCGAGCACCGCCGACCAGTGCGGCGACGGATGCGTCAGCGGCACGCCCGGCGCCAGCACCAGCGCCGCGATCCTGGACCAGTCGAGTTCGCGCAGGTTCTGCGTCTTGATGCCGGCGGCCTGCGCCGCGGCGAC
>CAITEM010000166.1 GCA_903891395.1 uncultured Hyphomicrobiales bacterium
TACGGCCCGGTGCTGATGCCGAACCAGCCGTCATTGGTCACATTCACCAGCCAGCCTGGCCGCTCGCCGGGCGGCACCGCATCGCCGGGGAATATCGCCTCGTAGCAAATCAACGGCAGCATCTTTGGTGCATGCGGCACATCCATGGCGCGCCGCCGGTTTCCGGAGTCGAATCCGCCGACCTGCTTGGTGAGTTGCCGCAGTCCGAATTTCTCCAGCAGACTCTGCAACGGCAGATACTCGCCGAACGGCACGAGATGCACTTTGTCGTAGATCCCCTGGATCGAGCCGTCGGGATCGATCACGTAAACCGAATTATAGGCATGCGGGTTTGCCGCGCTGGCGTTCGGCGCGGCGCGCACCGCGCCGGTGATCAGTTCGGTGCCGGGCTTCAGGAAGCCGGCGATCTGCGCCAGCGCGTCGGGCTCGCGCGTCAGGAAAAACGGAAATGCCGATTCCGGCCAGATCAGATGCGTGATGTCGCGCAGGCCGTTCGAATCCGGGCCGGTGGCGCGTTCGGATAGGCGCTGATAACGCGCCATGATCTGCGTCTTGGCGGAATAGTTGAATTTGTCGTCCTGCTGCAGATTAGGCTGCATCACGCGCAGCATGACGCCGTTGGCGAAGGTGGTCGGATGCAGGGTCAGCCGTGCGGCGCCATAGATGGCAAAAGCGGCGAGGATCGACAGCCCGATCATCGGCGTCCGATAGGGCCGCGGCGTATCGATGGCATCGTCGGCAAGAACGGCCGGGGTGGCGCAGATGGCGATGCAGAGGAATGTCAGCGTCCAGATGCCGACCAGCGACACGCTTTGCGCCAGCACCAAAGGCTGCGTCAGGGCATAGCCGAACGTGTTCCAGGGAAAGCCGCTGAGCAGGTGACCGCGCAGCCATTCGGCGATGGTGAGCGTTGCCGCCAGCGCCAGAAGGCGCTCGGGGCCGCGCACCCAGATCAGCCGCGCCGCGGCGAGACCCAGCGCCGTATAGAGGGCGAGATAGGCCGGCAGGCCTGAGACCGCGACCGGCAGCAGCCAGCCGAAATTCTTGGCGTCGACCAGAAAGGCGTAACCGATCCAGTACAGACCGGCGACGAAGAAGCCGAAGCCGAAGCACCAGCCGGCGATTGCCGCGGTGATGGCGCCACTCCAGCGCCCGGCGGCGGAGCCGTCCACCAGCCAGACCAGGACCGGGAAGGTCACGAATAAAATCGGCCAGGCGTTGAACGGCGCAAAGGCCAGCGCGGACGCCGCGCCGGCCGCCAACGCGATGGCGGCGCGCCGCCATCCGGAGGCGAGCATGATCGAATGACTGATGCCGGTGAGAGTCACGAGCGCTTCGCTGCCGGTGAAGGGGCTTCCGCCGGCAGCGGCGTTTCGTCCAGCGGCAGCGTCGGTGGCGTGGTGCCGGCGAGCACCGCGTCGGGCTCGTCGCGCTTGCGCGGCTCGCGCGATTTCTCGCGCCGTTCCTTGATGCGCATGATGCGCACGCGTTTGACGCGGCGCGGATCGGCGTCCAGCACCTCGAATTCGTACAACTCCGGGCCGGGGATGATCTGGCCGCGCAATGGCAACCGTCCGGCGTGCATCACCAGATAACCGCCGAGCGTATCGACCTCTTCGGCGGCGTCGCCCAGATCGAAGTCGCGGCCGACAATGGCCACCACATCCTCGAGTTTGGCGCGCGCGTCGGCGATGTAGGAGCCGTCTGCCTGCTTCACCACGTCGGCTTCGGCGTCGTCGTCGTGCTCGTCGGCGATCTCGCCGACGATCTGTTCGACGATGTCTTCGATCGAGACGATGCCGTCGGTGCCGCCGTATTCGTCGACCACCAGCGCCAGATGAATCTGTTTGGCCTGCATGCGCTCGAGCAGGTCGATCACACGCGCCGACGGCGGCACGAACAGGATCTCGCGCACGATCATGGCCGCCGACAACGGCGTCGCCAGATTGATGGCCTTGAAATCCAGGCCGGCGGGCAAGGGCTTCTTGCGCTTGTTGTTTTTTTCCGGATCGACCGCGGCGCGCGCCGTCATGTAGGCGATCAGGTCGCGGATGTGCACCATGCCGATCGGATCGTCGAGCGTGTCATCGTATACGACAAGGCGGGAGTGACCGGCGCTCTCGAACACGCGCACCAGTTCGCCGATCTGGATGTTCTGCTGCACCGAGATAATATCGGCGCGCGGCACCATGACGTCGCCGACGCGGCGCTCGCGCAGGCCGAGAATATTCTTCAGCATCCGGCTTTCTTCCGGCGAGAAGCCGGATTCGCCGGGCGTCATGTCGTCGAGCACGTCCTTGAGGTCGGCACGGATCGAGCCCGGCTTCCAGCCGAACAGCGAGCGGAACGCGCGCACGAACCAGTTGCCGTTGCCTTCGGAGGGCTGCTGTACGACGGGCAGATTGCGCGGCTCGAAGGGCGCTTCGCTGGAACTGGAGGTCGTTGAATCGCTGTCGGGCATGGCGATCAGTGGTCGCCGCGGACGAGTTCGCGGCCGAAATAAGGGTCGGGCAGCCTCATCGCGATCATGATCTTGCTTTCAAGCGCTTCCATCGCGTCGGCCTCGGAATCGGTCTGGTGATCGTAGCCGATGAGATGCAGAAAACCATGCACCGTGAGATGGCTCAGGTGGTGCAGGAAAACCCTGTCTTCTTCGTGACATTCCCGCGCCAGCGTCTCGTAGGCGATGACGATATCCCCGAACATCTTCTCAGTTCCGGGAGTCTGGGGCGCTGGAAACGACAGCACGTTGGTCGGCTTGTCGATGCCGCGCCAGTCACGATTGAGGGCGCGGATCGACGCGTCGTCGGTCAGCACGATGCTGACTTCGCCGCCGCCGGTCGAAAGCGCGACGGCCGCCGCCGCGACGGCGCCGCGCGCGGTTTGCTCGGCGAGCGGCTGCGCGTCCCATAGCGGCGAAGCGATCTGGATATCGACCGACGGCGCGGCTTCGCGCGGTTTGCGAGCCGCCGTCATTTTTTGCTCCCGCGCGCGGCCGCGTCGCGGTCGTAGGCCTCGACGATGCGCTGTACGAGTGCGTGGCGGACCACGTCCTGAGCGGTAAAGGCGACATGGGCGACGCCTTCGACGCCGTCCAGCAGCCGTACCGCTTCGGCAAGGCCCGAGGGCTGGCCGTTCGGCAAATCGACCTGGCTCGGATCGCCGGTGACGATCATGCGGCTGTTCTCGCCGAGACGGGTCAAGAACATCTTCATCTGCATCGTGGTGCTGTTCTGCGCTTCGTCGAGAATGACGCAGGCGTTCGACAGCGTACGGCCGCGCATGAAGGCGAGCGGCGCGATTTCGATCTCGCCGCCTTCCAGCGCGCGTTCGACGATGCGGGCGTCCATCAGGTCGTAAAGCGCGTCATAGATCGGCCGCAGATAGGGATCGACCTTGTCGCGCATGTCGCCGGGCAGAAAGCCGATCTTTTCGCCGGCCTCGACCGCGGGTCGCGACAGGATGATGCGGTCGACTTCCTTGCGCTCGAACATCTGCACCGCTTGCGCGACGGCGAGCCAGGTCTTGCCGGTGCCGGCGGGGCCAGTGCCGAACACCAGCGAGTGACGCTTGAGCGCGCGGATATAGGCGTCCTGCGCCGCGGTGCGCGCCCGCACCGGCCGCTTGCGCAAATTGATTTCCTCGAAAGCGCCGCGGCCGCTCGCCGGGTCGAAGTCGAACAGCGAGCCTTGCGCGATCGCCTGACGGATCGCGCCTTCGACGTCGCCGGACGACAGTTCGCCGCCGCGCTTGATCTGTTCGTAAAGGCCTTCGAGCACGCGCCGCGCTTGTTCGCAGGCGCCGCGCGAGCCGCCGACGGTGACGTGGTTGCCGCGTTGCTCGGCGACGACGCCGAGGCGCCGTTCGATCAAAGCGAGGTTCTGGCCGTATTGGCCGAACAGCACCGAGGCAAGCTTGTTGTCCTCGAAAGCGAGCACGATCTGCGTGGTCGCCGTCTCCTCGGAGGCGGCGGCGGGCGGGATCACGGGATCCGATGTTCGCAAGGGGGTGCTCAAGCTCCTGCTGCAGCTAACGAGGGCGCGTAGGCGGCCCGTTCGGCACCGTCGCCGAACAGCGTGTTCGTGCCGGTGCCGGTGATCGTCACCGTCAGCACGGTTCCGATCAGTTCAGGCCGCGCCATGACCTGCACTGTTTGTAAATATGGGGTTTTGCCGACCAGTTGCCCAGAGAGGCGGCCCGCCTTTTCCAGCAGCACGTCGACCGTTTTTCCGATGAAACTGGTGTTGTAAGCCTGCCATTGTGCCGTAATCAGCGCCTGGAGCCGCAACAGGCGCTCATGGCTTTCGCCGGCCGGAACCTGGTTTTCCATGTCGGCGGCCGGGGTGCCCGGCCGGGGCGAATAGCCGAATGAGTAAGCGCCGGCATAGCCGACTTCTTCGACCAGCGAGAGTGTGTCCCGGAAGTCGGCTTCGGTCTCGCCGGGAAAGCCGACGATGAAGTCCGAGGTGAACGCGACATCGGGACGCGCCGTGCGCAGCTTGGCGATGGCGTCGAGATAATCGCGTCGCGTGTGCTTACGGTTCATGGCCGCCAGAATGCGGTCGGAGCCCGATTGCACCGGCAAATGAATCGACGGCATCAGCGCCGGCAGATCGCGATGCGCCGCGATCAAGTCGTAATTCATGTCGAGCGGATGACTGGTGGTGTAGCGCAGCCGCACAATACCCGGCACTTGCGCCAGGCGGCGAAGCAAATCCCCGAGCGTTGCCGGGCCGCCGCTTTCGTTGTCGCCGTGATAGGCGTTGACGTTCTGCCCGATCAACTTGATTTCGCGCACGCCGGCGCTCGCCAGGTGTTCGACGTCGGCCACGATCCTGATCACCGGCCGTGAGATTTCCGCGCCGCGCGTATAGGGCACGACGCAGAAGGTGCAGAACTTGTCGCA
>CAITEM010000167.1 GCA_903891395.1 uncultured Hyphomicrobiales bacterium
CACGGCATCGAGCACTGGACACATTATTACACCGACTATGGCGTCGACCTGCAGCGGCGGTTCTTCGACTATTTCCTCAAGGGCGAGAAGAACGGCTGGAACAAGCAGCCGAAGGTGCAACTCAACGTGCGGCATCCCGGCGAACAGTTCGTCATCCGCCACGAGAGCGCCTGGCCGCTGCCATCGACGCAATGGACGAAGTTTCACCTCGCCGCCGACACTCAGAAGCTTACCACGGACGCACCGAGAGGTTCGGCCAAAGTGACGTTCGACGCCAAAAGCGACGGCGTCACTTTCCTGACCGAGCCGATGAAGGAGGCGACCGAAATCACCGGACCGGTGGCCGCCAAGCTTCACGTCTCGTCATCGACGTCGGACGCAGACCTGTTTCTGGTGCTGCGCGTGTTATCGCCCGACATGAAGGAAGTCGTGTTCCAGGGCGCGCTCGATCCGCACACCGCGATCGGCCAAGGCTGGCTGCGGGCTTCGCACCGCAAGCTCGACAAAAAACTGACGCTGCCGTTTCGGCCCTATCACAGCCACGACGAGAAGCAGCCGCTCAAGCCCGACGATATCTACGAGCTCGACATCGAGATCATCCCGACCTGCATCGTGGTGCCGAAGGGCTATCGCGTGGCCTTGAGCGTGCGCGGCCGCGACTACGTCTATCCCGGCGGCTCCGGTGGCAAGCTCTCCAACATGAAGAACGAGTTCACCGGCAACGGCCCGTTCCTGCATGACGACCCGCGCGACCGGCCGATGGAAATCTACGGCGGCGACACCACCCTCCATCTCGGCGGCGGGCACGAGAATTTCCTGCTGCTGCCGGTCATTCCGGCAAGGGTGGCGGCCAAGCCGGCGAAACCCAGAGCCGGCAAACCGGCAAAGACCGTCGCGAAGAAGAAGCGCCGCTAGGCTCGCGCCGAACTAGCGATCCCGGCGCTGATGGCGCCGGCGATCGGCTTACACCGCGACGACCTTTTCATAGGGCACGTCGCCCGAAAGAATGCCGACGTCGCGCGCGAACTGGTTCATGCCGGCGACAAATTCGCGCGAAATCGTCGTGTCGTAATAAGGCAAATCGCGCTTGATCAGTGCGGCGATCAATTCCGCTTCGGCCGGCGGAAACAACTTGCGGCCGATCCCCGTCGCCAGCGAGACATCCTTCTTCAGCGCCGCATGGGTCTTCGACAGCGCCCGCACCGTCGCCGCCGCCAGTCCCGGCGAACGCGCCAGAACGCGATCCGACGTCGCGACCGACGCCATCGTGTAGTTGAAGCAGGGCTTCGGGCCGTCGCCGCGACGGACATCGAGCACGACCGTGCCGGTGCCCCCTGTGACAGCCACTTCGGCGCCCATGCCATTGGCCCAGAAACCGTCGATCTTGCGCTCTTCCAGCGCCTTGGCGGCGGTGAGACCGAAATTCACCGTGGTCCCCACCGCGCCGGGCACCGGGGCAATCGCGACATTGTCGCGCTTCGGGTCGATGCCGGCCTCGATCAGCAGGCGGCGCAGACCCATCTCGACCCAGGGCGCGGCACCAATGCGGCGGCCCTTCACCACATCGAGTTCGCCGCGTTGGGCGCCGAAATCCTTATGCATCACTAGAAACCAATACATGCCCTGCGCCTGGGCGCAGAGCAGTTTGACGCCGTCCCATTCCGGAAACGCTGCCAGCGCCGAATGCGCCGAGCCGGCGACCAAATCGACCGCGCCGTCGCGCAGGGCGGCATAGGCCTTGTCGACCGGGAAGATCAGTTCAAGCTCGACGTCCAACCCCTCTTCCTTGAAGAAGCCGAGCTCGATCGCCGCGATCGCCGGAAAATACGAGTTCGAGATCATATCCGGCACGGCAAGCTTCATGGCGTACGTCCTGCGTTATTGGCCCGTCATGGGCTCGTCGATAGGTCTACGCGACATCAATTGCGGGCGGCAATCTCGAATTGCCACGGCGCCACCCAGCGCTCGATGCGGCCGACCAGCGCGTTGAGCATTGTCGCCAGCACCATGAGGACGACGATCGGCACGAACATACGCGCGGTGTCGAAGCTGTTCGCGGCGTTGATGATGATGCCGCCGAGGCCGGAAATCGCCGTGAAGAACTCGGCGATCACCATGGCAACGACGCCACGGCCGACCGCGAGCTTCAGGCCGGCCATGATGTACGGCAGCGTCGCCGGCAGCACGATCCGGCGCAGGATGACCGCGTCAGACGCGACAAAGGCGCGGCCGACCTCGACCAACGTCTTCGACACCACTTTGACGCCGAGCCAGGTGTTGATCGCAATCGGGAACACGCACATCAGGAAGATGACCGCGACCTTGACCCAAAAGCCCAGGCCCAGCCACAGGATCAGCAAAGGCACCAGCGCGATCAGCGGCATGGCGTAGCCGCCGGTGACGAAGATACCGAACGCCGCTTCCATGACGCGGAACCGGCCGAGCACCAGCCCGAGCGGCACGCCAACCACACTCGACAGCCCGTAACCGACGACGAACGGCTTGACGCTCTCCAGCAGAGCGTGGCCGAGCACGCCGGTGATGGCGAGATCCCAGCCGGCGACGGCGATGGCGGTCGGATAGGAACCGAACAAAGGATTCACCTGCCGCCCGAGAATTTCCCACAGCAGCACAAACGCCGCGACGGTGCCGACCGTGATGAGCCAGGACGGGACCGGCTTGCTGGGCCGCGTCGCGATAACGGGCTCTGTTGCGTTCATTGAAATGTCCCGGTTGGCAATATCGGCCATGATGATTGGCCTGCCCCGATCGAGTGGTCCGGTGGGCATGTTAGTTTAAGGTTGG
This sequence comes from uncultured Hyphomicrobiales bacterium, assembly GCA_903891395.1. GTDB lineage: Bacteria > Pseudomonadota > Alphaproteobacteria > Rhizobiales > Xanthobacteraceae > Pseudolabrys. The sequence continues at coordinate 2,806 of CAITEM010000167.1, forward strand.
GTGCGGTGCCAGCGTGAGCGCGTCCGGCGTAGCTGGCCCGGATTGCGGAGCCGGGCGCGCGGGCATGAAGACCTCCGGTGCGGGCGGTC
>CAITEM010000168.1 GCA_903891395.1 uncultured Hyphomicrobiales bacterium
TTCGTTGCGCCATTCCCAGAAGCCGGTGTAGTCGAATTCGCAGGCGAAATCGAAACCGGTGGCGCGGCGTAGCGGCCCCATGAAATCGAAATTCTCGCGCTTGGTGTCGCGCGGCACCGGCGCATGAAAGAAGAAACTCTCGCCGACGTCGATGCGGCCGAAAAACTGCCAGTAGCCTTCGAAATCCGGATGCATGACGCGGTACACCGAGCGCTCCGGAAACCGCTTGAGCTTCTCGTGAAGTTCGCGCGAGCGGAACACCATCAACACCATCAATTTGTCGAACACGGTGCCGCTGCGTGAGATGCCGGCATGCTCGCGCACCAGCGAGCGAGCGCCGTCACAGCCAACGACGTAGTCGGCGGTCAGCACCTCCGTGCCGGCGCCGCCTTTCTGCGCGATCGTGACCTGCGCGCCGTTGGCGTCCTGGCTCACCGCCGTCGCCGACCAGCCGAGCCGCATGTCGACATTGGGCACCGTGGTCAGCTTCTTCGACAGCACCGCCTCCATGCGGTATTGCGGCAGCCGGTCATTGTCCTGGAAGTAATAGGGCCGCACGATCTCTCGGCCGGCCGGCGCGTGCCAATAGTCGCTCAGCAGATTGCCATAGGCCGTGATCTCGCCGATCGCAAAACTCGGCGGCAACAAGCGCGACGCACGCAATTCGTCGACGATGCCCCAGAAATAAAAATGCTCCAGCGTGCGCTGGGTGAGGTTTTGGCCCTTGGGAATGAGATGCCCCGAGGTGCGGCTTTCGATCAGCGCGCAGGAAATCCCGCGCATGCCGAGATCGATGGCGAGCGCCACGCCCACCGGCCCACCGCCGACAATCACAACCTGGTAACGTTTTTTCACAGGCTCTTCCCAAAACCGCCTTGGCCCTGCTAGGCGGGCGGGCGTGTTAGCATTGATGCGCACAGGCGCGCCGCCTCTTAGCACAAGGATCAGAAACGTGAACGCAATCCGCGGTTTCATTTTCGCCGCCGCCGCGCTGTCCTGCATCGCGGGCGCCCCACCATCGGCACAGGCGCAGCCTTATCCGAACCACGTGATCCGCATCGTGGTGCCGTTCCCGGCCGGCGGCCTCAACGACAACGTCTCGCGCATCGTCCAGCCGTTTTTGCAGGAAGAACTTGGCCAGCCGGTGATCATCGAGAACCGCTCCGGCGCCAGCGGCATCGTCGGCACCGATTTCGTCGCCAAGTCGGCGCCCGACGGCTACACCGTCGCGGTGGTGGCATCGTCGCACACCGTAACGCCGGCGACCGGCGCCAAGCTGCCCTACGACACGGTCAACGACCTCGCCGCCGTCGGCCTGCTGGTGCGCGACCCGTTTCTGTTCATCGTCGGCGATCAGGTGCCGGCCAAGACGCTTCAGGAATTCGTCGCGCTGGCGAAGTCGCAGCCCGGCAAACTGAACTATTCGACGCCCGGCACCGCCAGCCAGTCGCATTTCGTCACCGAATTGTTCGACGACCGCGCCGGCATCAAGATGGTCGAAGTGCCCTATCGCGGTGGCGCGCCGGCGATGCTGGCGCTGCTGTCCGGCGAGGCGCAATTTGCCGTGCTGTCGACGCAACTGTCGTCGCCGCAGATCAAGGCCGGCAAGATCCGGCCGCTGGCATCGGGCGGCCGCGTCCGCGACGCGCATTTCCCGGACGTGCCGACACTGGCGGAATCCGGCTTCCCTGCGCTCGAGGCCTTGCAGTGGGTCGGCATGCTGGCGCCGGCCAAGACGCCGAAGGACGTGATCGCGAAGCTCAACGCCGCGCTGTCCAAGGTGCTGGCACGGCCCGATGTCATCGAACGTTTCACGGCGCAGGGCGTCACCGCCGCGTCGAGCACGCCGGACGAATTCCAGACGCTGGTCGAGACCGAGGTCAAACACTGGCTTGAAGTGTCGCAAAAGCACGGTCCGCCGCCCGCCGACCCGGCCGCGAAGTAGCTAGCGGAGGAACCGCTCGGCGGCGTACGGCTGCGGATCGCAGAACGGCGTTGTACCCGCGATCAGGTCGGCGAGCAGCCGCCCGGTCGATGGCCCCAGCGTCAATCCCCAATGCGCGTGGCCGAGGGCGAGCCACAGGCCGTTCTGGCCGGGTGCGCGCCCGATCACCGGCCGCTGATCCGGGAAACATGGCCGGCTGCCCATCCAGGTCTTGTCGTCAGCGCGATCGCCAAGCGGAAACAACGCGCGCGCTTTCGGCATCAGGCGGTCGAACTGCACCGGTGTCGGCGCCGCGTCGCGCGCGGCGAATTCAGCGCCCGTCGTCAGCCGAATGCCCTGCTCCATCGGCGTCATCAGATAGCCGTTGGCGACATCGACCACCGGGCGCGCCAGCGTCGCGTTGCCCTTCGCTCGGAAGTGGCGGTGATAGCCGCGCTTGACCGCCATCGGCAGCCGCAACCCGAGCGGCTCCAGCAGATCCGGCGCCCAGGGTCCGAGCGCGACCACGACGTTGCTCGAATCGACGCCGCCTTCATTGGTCTCGACGCGCCATCCCTTGCCCGAGCGATGCAGCGTACGGGCATCGCCCGTCAGCGCCAGGCCGCCGAGTTGGCCGAACCGCCGCGCGTAAGCGCGCGTCACCGCCAGCGGATTGCTCAGGCTCGCCGCCTTGGGCCAGAACACACCATGCGCGAACACCGGGCTCAGCGACGGCTCCAGCGCCTGCACGCCGGCGGTATCGAGCGCCTGCAACGGCAGGCCGAATTCCTGCGCCAGATCGAATTCCGGCTGCAGCGCCTGGAAGCTTTTGTCGTCGCGATAAAGCTTCAACCAGCCGGTCTTGCGCAGGTATCGCGTGGCGTCGCTTTCCGCCATCAGCGCCTCGTGCGCGGCCCCCGCGATGGCGAACAACGGCCGGTTCAGCCGCGCAGTCTCGGCCAGACGGTCCGGCCGCGACGCGTTGCGGAACGCCCATAGCCAGGGCGCGACCTTCGGCAAGAAACTGAGATGATAATTGGCGTCGCTGCCGCGCTTGAAGGCCGCACGGAACAAGCCGCCGAGGCTTTGCGGAAACGCTGGCGGCAAAATCGTGCTGCCCTCGATGACGCCGGAATTGCCATAGGACGTCTGCTCGCCGATCCCGGCGCGGTCGACCATGGCGACACTCAGGCCGCGCTTGACCAGATGCAGCGCGATCGAGGTGCCGACAATGCCGGCGCCCAGCACAATCGCATCGGTGCGTGCCATTTCCGCGTGCTCCTTCCTCTGCTTTTATATGGAATGGATCGACGTCAGACGCTATGACCCTGCGGCAACGTCTGCCGGAGATCTGCCATGCCAATTCTAACAGCTTTGCGGGCCGCGCTGGCGTGGCTCGGCCGGCAAGGCACGCGCGCGCTGGCGGTCTCGGTGTTTTGCGGTCTCGCCGTCCCGCAGCTCGCCGTCTACGTAAAGCCCTATCTCGGCGAAACCGTGTTCGTGTTGCTGCTGTTTTCCTATCTGCGCACCGATCCCGCCGCGTTCGGCCGCCATGTGAAAGCGCCGGGCGGCGCGATTGCCGCGTCGCTCTGGGTGATGGTCGCCTTGCCACTGCTGGTCGGCACCGCTTTGGCGTTTTCCGGCATGCGGGACGCCGTTCCGGCGCTGTACACGATCATGATCCTGCAATGCGCCATTACGCCGATCACCTCGTCGGCCGCGTTCGCGGCGCTGATGGGCCTCGACGTCGCCTTCTCGCTGGTGGCGCTGATCATCTGCAACGCACTGTCGCCGCTGACCACCGTGGCGTTCAGTTATCTGTTCCTCGGCACGTCTCTGTTTTCGCCGCTCGAACTCGGCGTCAAATTGTTCTTCTTTTTTGCCGGCGCGGCCGTCGTTGCCTATGCGATCCGCCGCTTCGTCGGCCAGGAGCGGATTGCGCGCGAGAAGGAGGTCATCGACGGCCTCAACGTCATCGCGGTTTTCATCTTTGCGATCGCGGCTATGGAAAGCGTGCCGCGCCACGTCATCGCCGACCCGATCTTTGCCATCGAGCTCTTCGTGTTCGTCATCGCCATGAGCTGCGCGCTGATCGGGCTCAGCGTGCTGGTGTTCCGGCGGGCCGGCCTCGATCACGGCCTGGTCATCGGGCTGCTCGCCGCATTCCGCAACATCGGCGTCATCATGGCGGCGCTCGGCAGCACCCTGCCCGACATGGCCTGGTTCTACTTCGCGATGTCGCAGTTTCCGATTTATCTGCTGCCCGCGTTGCTCAAGCCGCTGGCGAAGCGGTTTGAGCAAAGCGCGACAACCACCGGCGCATGACCGCCGAAGCGATCATGCGCCGGTAAGCATTACGCGGCGAGCGACATCGTCGAGGTTGATGCCTGCATCGCGCTCAGCATTTGCGACTGCATCTTGATCAGTTGCTCCAGCAGATTGGCGCTGGACTGGCTGCTCGTGCTGCTGCCGTTCGTGGTGCCGGTCGAGCTATCGGTGCTCGACGCATCGTTCGCGGTCGACGTGCTGGCCGGCGCCGTCGCCGGGGTGTTCATGTCAATCGAACTGCCGTCGGCGTAGGCGATCGTCGTCGTGGTCGAGCCGTCGGCATTGGTCGTGGTCGTGGTGGTCGCGCCGGCAGCATCGGTGCCCGACATCAGGGCATCCATACCGCCGCCGCCTCCACCGCCCCCACCGCCGCCGTGGACGTGATGATGACCGCCACCATGGTCCGCCTTGGCCAGTTCGCTCTCGCTGACCGAGCCATCGCTGTCTCCGTCTATCTTGTCGAAGACCGCATCGGCGACCGAACTGCTGACGCCCGCCTTGCTGGCCGCGTTTTCGAATTCGGATTTACTGATCTTGCCGTCGCCGTCGGTATCGAGCTTCGAGAAGAAAGCCTGTTCTGGGCTGGTGCCGGACTGGTTTTGCAGCGACAGCAATTGCGCCATCGTATCGGAGCCAAACGGCTGGGTGCCGGAACTGCCGGAACCGGCCGCTGGCGGCGACGTCATCGGGTCCGAGCTTTCGTCGGACCCGCCTAGAGTTTGCATCAGTTCTGATAGAGGATCGGCAGCACCGGCTGAACTGGTCGCACCGGCCGTGCCTTGCTGCAGCAATTGCTGCAGATAAGACAGCGCATTTGACGATGCGCCCACGGTCATAGACATCACTCAACTCCACATATCCACCGGTCGCGCCGATGGTCCTCGCCCCGCCATCGCGATTGCAAGAGCCGCGCCATGGAAGGGCGGCGCAAAAGGCCTGGATTTATTGACTTTTTCCACGCATTGAGCCGCGCGCCCCTAAACCCTCCCGGCAATTCTTGCCGGGCAAAGGCCTGCTTTGCCGGGTGCGTTTCGCACAGTCCTCGCGTTGCCCGTGGCGGCGTTGCGTGGTACGCGAAGCTCGTTTTGGAGGCCCGTGAATGCCCCGCCCCTTGATCATTGCACCGTCCATTCTGGCGTCCGACTTCGCCAAGTTGGGCGAGGAAGTCCGCGCCATCGACGCCGCCGGCTGCGACTGGGTCCACGTCGACGTCATGGACGGGCACTTCGTCCCCAACATCAGCATCGGCCCTGACGTGGTGAAGGCGCTGCGCCCGCATTCCAAGAAAATCTTCGACGTGCATCTGATGATCGCGCCCTGCGATCCCTATCTTGAAGCCTTCGCCAAGGCCGGCTCCGACATCATCACGGTGCATGTCGAGGCGGGCCCGCACGTCCACCGCTCGCTGCAGGCGATCCGCGCGCTCGGCAAGAAGGCCGGCGTCACGCTCAACCCCAGCACGCCGGTGTCAACGCTGGAAAACGTCATCGACCTGGTCGATCTCATTCTGGTGATGTCGGTCAATCCGGGCTTTGGCGGCCAGGCCTTCATTCCGGCGGCGCTCGAAAAGATCGGTGCCGTGCGTGCGCTCGTCGGCGGCCGGCCGATTGACCTCGAGGTCGACGGCGGTGTCACCGCCGACAATGCCGCCAAGGTGGTGCAGGCCGGCGCCAATGTTCTGGTCGCCGGCTCGGCCGTCTTCAAGGGCGGCGATTACAAGGGCAATATCGCGGCGATCCGGCAGGCCGGCGCCGTGGCGCGAGGTGAAGCAGCGTGACAGAGACCGTCATTCCGGGGCGCGCGTTAGCGCGAACCCGGAATCCAGAAATAAAGTGCCAAGCTGCTTCTGGATTCCGGGTCCGACCCTGCGGCCCGTCCCGGAATGACAGAAAGAAGAAGCCATGATCCCACGTTATTCCCGTCCCGACATGGTGGCGATCTGGTCGCCGGAAACCAAATTCCGCATCTGGTTTGAGATCGAGGCGCATGCGGCCGACGCCATGGCGGAGCTTGGCGTTATTCCGAAAGAGGCCGCCAAGACCATCTGGGCCAAGGGCAAGGACGCCAA
>CAITEM010000169.1 GCA_903891395.1 uncultured Hyphomicrobiales bacterium
CGGCTTGATCTGCGGCCATTCGCCGTCGGTCTTGGTCACCGAGATGAAATCGGAGCCGAAGAACACGCCGCCGACATTGGGAATGTCGAACAGCCGCGTCGCCAACGGCGATTGACCGGCGGATTCCTTGGTCGGCATGTCGAGGGTGCCGTCGTCAAGGACGGCGCGGCCGGGCAGGAATTTCAGCGTTGCCGGATTCGGCGTGGTTTCGGTCTGGATGAACATCGGTTTGCGCTCCTTATCGCGCATGATCCTGGCCGAAAACCGGCATCCACTTTTCGGGATCACGCGCACACGGGTTAAAGGCCCGTGGGTTGCAGAACTATACTGGATAAGTGGGCCTTGCGGCAGCCAAGGTCAACCGGCCCAATAGGCCCCCATCAGGACATGGCGTCGATGTCGTCGTCGCTCAGGTGGCCCGGAATGATCGCCACCGGGATCGGAAACTGTCCCGCGGTCTTGGCGAGGTTGGTGATCAACGGGCCGGGACCTTCATTGCCGACGCTGGCCGCCAGCACCAGGATGCCGATGTCGGCGTCTTCGTCGATCAGCTTGATGATCTGCTCGGTGGTATCGCCTTCGCGGATCACCCGGTCGGCCGCGATGTTGTCCGCCACCGCCTGGGATCGCTTGCAGAATTTATCGAGGACGGCGTTGGCGGCTTCCATCGCCTCGGCCTGCATGATGTCGGCGACGCCGAGCCATTGCTGATTGCGTTCGGCGGTCTCGATCACGCGCAGCATGACGATCTGCGATTGGGTCCGGCCGGCGCGCTTGGCCGCCCAGTAAACGGCACGTTCGCATTCCTCGGTGTCGTCGATGACGACGAGATATTTGCGCTTGTGGCCGGCTTCGAAGCTGCGGCGTTTGTTGCTCATGCGGGAATGGTGGCACGGCCGGTGCCAAGACGACAAGACGCTGCGATTTTACCGCCGCACGAAGCCGACGATGTCCTTGACGGCCTTCATGGTTTCGGCGGCGATCGTTTGCGCGCGCTGGGAACCGTCGGCCAGAATCGAGTCGATATAGACCGGGTCTTGCACCAGCTTTTTCATTTCCGCGCCGATCGGCCCGAGCTTTGCGACCGACAGATCGACCAGCGCCGCCTTGAACGCCGAGAATTGCGAACCGCCGAATTCGCGCAGCACGTCGGCCTTGCTGACATTATTCAGCGCCGCGTAGATGCCGACCAGATTGTCGGCCTCGGGCCGTGGCTTCAGGCCTTCCTCTTCGCTCGGCAAAGGTTCCGGATCGGTCTTCGCCTTGCGAATTTTCTGCGCGATGGTGTCGGCGTCGTCGGTCAAATTGATGCGCGAATAATCCGACGGCTCCGACTTCGACATTTTCTTCGAGCCGTCGCGTAAGCTCATTACGCGCGTCGCCGGGCCCTGGATGATTGGCTCCGGCTGCGGAAAGAACGTCTCGCCGAAACCATGGGCGTGGATCGACGACGCGAAGTCGACGTTGAATTTCTGCGCGATGTCGCGTGCCAGCTCGAGATGCTGTTTCTGGTCTTCGCCGACGGGAACGTGGGTGGCGCGATAGACCAGGATGTCGGCCGCCATCAGGTTCGGATAGGCATAGAGCCCGACCGAGACGTTCTCGCGGTCCTTGCCGGCCTTCTCCTTGAACTGGGTCATGCGGTTGAGCCAGCCCAGCCGCGCAACGCAGTTGAACACCCAGGCCAGCTCAGCGTGTTCCGCGACCTGGCTCTGGTTGAAGATGATCTGCTTCTTGGGATCGATGCCGCAGGCCAGAAACGCCGCCGTCACTTCGCGGATGGTGCGCGTTAACTCTGGCGGGTCCTGCCAGACCGTGATGGCGTGCAGATCGACCACGCAATAGATGCAGTCATAGGTGTCCTGCAGCGCGACGAACTTGGTGATCGCGCCGAGATAATTGCCGAGGTGCAGATTGCCGGTCGGCTGCACGCCGGAAAATACGCGTTCCTTGAACGCCATCGAAACTTCCTTTTGAGCGCCGCCACGATCTGCCGGTGCAATGCCACGGCGGACCGGCGCGGCGCAAGAGCCTTGCGCCTTGCGGCGTCTGCCGCATGCCCGACACATGCTCGAGGTACCTTGCGTCAGGCACATTGCCTCGGCATTCCCTGTGGTTATAGTGCCGGTCTCACCTAGAGGTTCTCATGATTTCTTCCCGTTACGACGTTCTCGGCATCGGCAATGCCATTGTCGATGTGATCGCCCGCGCCGAGGATGATTTTCTGGTCGCCCACGGCATGAACAAGGGTTCGATGGCGCTGATCGACGAGGCCCGGGCCGAGAAGATCTACGAGGCCATGGGCCCGGCGACCGAGAGCTCAGGCGGGTCTGCCGCCAATACCATCGTCGGCGTTTCCAGCTTCGGCGGCCGCGCCGCCTTCGTCGGCAAGGTCAAAGACGACGAACTGGGCCGCGCCTTCACCCACGACATTCGCGCCGCCCGCGTCGGCTTCGACACGCCGCCCGCTGCGGACGGTCCCTCGACCGCGCGCTGCTACATCATGGTGACGCCCGACGGCGAGCGCACCATGAACACCTTTCTCGGCGCGGCGCAGGACCTGCACCCGAAGGACATCGACGAGGCGACCATCGCGGCTTCGTCGGTCATTTATCTCGAAGGCTATCTGTGGGACCCGCCGCACGCCAAGGCGGCCTTCCTCAAGGCGTCCGAGATCGCGCACAAGGCCAACCGCAAGGTTGCGCTGACGCTGTCGGACGCGTTCTGCGTCGGCCGCTATCGCGCCGAATTTCTCAATCTGATCCGCAAGGGCACGGTGGACATCGTGTTCGCCAACGAAGCCGAACTGCTCAGCCTCTACGAGACCAGCGACTTCGACACTGCGGTGAAGGCGTTGCGCGGTGAGGCCAAGCTGGCGGTCGTGACGCGCAGTGAAAAAGGCTGCGTGGTGGTGGCGCGCGACGGTGTCGAAGCGGTACAGGCCATGCCGATCGAGAAGGTGGTCGACGTCACCGGCGCCGGCGACCTGTTCGCCGCCGGATTCCTGGTCGGGCACTCGCACGGCAAGGATCACCGCACGTCGGCCCGCCTCGGCGCGCTCGCCGCCGCCGAAGTGATCCAGCACATCGGCGCGCGTCCGTCGGTGTCGTTGAAAAGTCTGGCCGCCGAAAACGGCCTCGCCACCTAAAGGTCCGGCGACCTGAGCGCCGCTCCGGATTGGTAACCAATTGGTAACCGATCATGGTTACCGGTTGGTGAACAGCCCCATCGGAGAACGCGGCCATGGCGAATCCCAACGAAACCAGCCCCGCCAGCGATTCGGCCAAGGCCGAGGTGGGCAAGCTCGATCTGCCGAACGTCGAATCGCCGTCGATCTCGCCGGACGATCTGGTCAGCGTCCCGATCGCCGAACCCGTGCTCGAGCCCGTCGCCGAAATGCCGGCAGCGCTTGTGGCTGAATCTCCGCCGGAGCCGGTCGCCGACGTGCGCGCACCGGCCGCCGAGCCCGGCCTCCAGATTATCTGGCCAACGTTCAACGTTCCCAAGTTGCGGCCGCGTCAGAAGCGCTACGCCTTGCTGGCCGCGTCGGTGGTGTTCGCCGGCGCGCTCGGCGCCATCGTGGGCGCCGCGGCGAGCGGCGCTTTCTCGACCAGCCCGCCGCAGGTCAACGCAGCCGCGGTCGAAGACCGTAAGGCCATGGAGCAATCGATCGCGCGGCTGGCCAAGGAAGTCACCACGCTGAAAACCACCTTGGATGCCACCAATAAAGCGGCGCACGCGCAGATCGCGAAAATCAGCGAACGCATCGAGCGCAACACCAGCGCCGAACTGGTCACCGGATCGATCTCCGCGCCGCAAACGGTGCCCGCCGCTACGTCGCCGACACCAGTTCCGGTGCCGCGGCCCGCGCCGCGCATCGCCGCCGTCGACACCGCGCCGCCGCCGCCGGCGCGTCCGCAGATCGTACAGGACTGGTCGGTCCGCGAAGCCCGCGACGGCTACGTTTACGTGCAGGGTCACGGCGACGTCTACCAAGTGGTGCCCGGCGCGCCGCTGCCCGGCCTCGGCACGGTCGAATCGACCAAGCAGAAAGACGGCCGCTGGGTGGTGACGACGCCGAAGGGCATCATCGTTTCCATGCGCGACCGCCGCTACTTCGAATAGCGGCAACGGCGAACTCTTTACGGCAAGGCGGCGCCAGGACGGCGCCGCCTTTTTCTTTTGCGCCGGACGCCATGGCGGTGCGGCCGAAACCGTGTCAGATTTCAGCGCATGACGCTGAGCCGGCACGGATCGTTGTCATGAGTCGCGGGTCGCTGAAACTTCTTGCCGCGGCGTTCGCTTTCATGACCGCCGCGCCCGCGTCGGCGCCAAGTTTCGCACAACTGCTGGTACAAGGCGCCGCGCAAAACGCGCCGGTTGCAAAACCTGAGATGACCGAAAGCTGTCCGGGGCTGGTGGCCTCGCGGCCGCCTTATGCGCCGCTGGTGCGCCGCGTCGCCCTCAACGCCGATCAGGTGCGTATCACCTACATCGGCCACGCGACCTTCCTGCTCGAAAGCCCGCAACTGGTGCGCATCGCCACCGACTACAACGACTATGTGAAGCCGCCGGTGCTGCCCGATATCGCCACCATGAATCACGCGCACTCGACGCACTACACCGACAATCCGGATCCCGGTATCAAATACGTGTTGCGCGGCTGGGCCGAAGACGAAAGGCCGGCGCGGATCGATATGCAGGACAAGGACGTGCGCGTGCGCAATGTGCCGACCAATATCCGTTCATGGAACGGCGGCACCGAGATGTACGGCAATTCGATTTTCATTTTCGAAGCCGCCAACCTGTGCATCGCGCATCTCGGCCATCTGCATCACACGCTGACGCAACAGCAACTCAACGACATCGGCCGCGTCGATGTGGTGCTGGTGCCGGTCGATGGCAACTTCACGCTTGATCTCGATGGCATGGTCGACGTGCTGCATTCGCTGAAGGCGCCGCTGATGATCCCGATGCATTATTTCAGCGCGTATACGCTCGACCGTTTTTTGTCGCGCGTGCGCCAGGAATGGGACGTCGAGGTGGCCGACGTACCGTCGACGGTGATATCGAAGGCCGACCTGCCGTCTAAGCCGAAAGTCTTGGTCCTGCCGGGCCACTGAATTTGGTCGGCTGTTTTCTGCACCTAGCGCATCAACACCGCGTGAGACAGGCAATATTGCCTGCCGAGTGCGCGTTTTTTATGGGATTCGACGGTTGACCCGAGGGAACGAATGCTTAGGTTTCGCGTTCCTGGACGTTCATTTGAGTGCGAGGATTGTTGCGATGGTTCAAACTTGGAGCGGCTGGAAGCGTTTTCCGGACGCGCATTTCGGCGGCCAGCTTGAGGCGCCGATCGGGCCCGGCGTATACGAAGTGCGCCACACCGGCACCGGCCGCGTCGTGGCCTTCGGTCACACCGGCAATGTCGCCAATGCGATTTCCGAATTGAAGCTGAAGGACGGCGTCAGTGCTTTTGCGCGCCTGTTCGGCCGCGCGCCGCTGGTGTCGCGCGTCAACGATCTCGAATATCGCACCTGCGCCGCTGCCACCCGCGCCGACGCCAAGACGGCGGCGAGCCGGCTTCTGGGCCTGCGCCAGACCGCCTGGAAGCGCCGCCTGGATTCGGGCTGGGCCGCGCGCCATCCGAGCTGAATTTAGGTTTAAACGCTGATTTCACGGGCGGACTCATTCCTGCCGTTTGTTTTTTTTGCGCGTCTTCCGGCGGGCTGCGGACTTCGTATAGTCTTTGCTTCGTGTCGGGGCAGGCGACGTCACGCCCTGGCAACAGAAAGAATATCTGGACCGCAAGAATGAGCGGCAACAAAATACGACGCTGGGAAAACGCTCATGCCTTACGCGACCACGCCCGACAAGGTGAAGCTCTATTACGAGGAAGTCGGCCAAGGGACGCCGATTCTATTCGTGCATGAGTTCGCCGCCGACCATCGCGGCTGGGAGCCGCAGATGCGCGAGTTCGGCAAGCGCCATCGCTGCATCGCCTATTCGGCGCGCGGCTATACGCCGTCGGACGTGCCGGCTGACAAGAGCGCCTACACTTACCGGCATGTGATGCGCGACTGTGTCGCCGTGCTCGATCATCTCAAGATCGACAGAGCGCATCTCGTCGGCCTGTCGATGGGCGGCTACACCGCTCTGCAGGTCGCGCTCAATCATCCGGGCCGGGTGCGCTCGCTGGTGCTGGCGGGCACCGGCTCGGGCAGCGTGCGCGGCTTCACCGAGACCGTTCACAAGCATTCGCGCGACCTGGCCGATACGTTCGAGCGCGACGGCGCGGCGAAGGTGGCCGAGACTTACGGCTACGGGCCGGCCCGTGTGCAGTTTCTGATCAAGGACCCGCGCGGCTTTGCCGAGTTCACGGCGATGCTGGCGCAGCACGACGCGCAGGGTTCGGCCAACACATCGCGCGGCTTTCAGGGCGGGCGGCCCTCGCTCTATGATTTCGAGGCCGAGATCGCCGAGCTCAAGACCCCGGCATTGGTCGTGGTTGGCGATGAAGACGAGCGTTGCATCGAGCCGAGCTTGTTTCTGAAGAAAACGATTGCCGCGTCCGGGCTGGTGATGATGCCCAAGACCGGCCACGTCGTGAATCTGGAGGAGCCGGATCTGTTCAACCAGGCGGTCGGCGATTTCATCGCCAGGGCCGAGGCCGGGCGCTGGCCGCCGCGCGATCCGAGGTCGATACAAGACTAGTGGAACTTATGGACGTTCCAACGATTGACGGCACAGAAGTTCCGATCCGCGCCAGGAGTATTCGATGCTGAAATGGGCCGCCGTGTTTCTGTTGATCGCCATCGTCGCCGGCATTTTCGGCTTCAGCGGCGTCGAAGAGGCCTCGGCCAGCATCGCCAAGGTGCTGTTCGGCATCTTCATGGTGCTGTTTCTTGGCGCGATCTTCATCGGCCTCGCCATCGGGCGCGGCCTGTCGTCGTAGCCGGCCGCGACGTCGATGCGTTTATGTGTCGACGCTCGCCGATAGGGCGTTGTTCTGGATGAACGCCTTGCGGTCTTCGACCGCCTCGCCCATCAGCGTCGTGAACAGGTTGTCGGCGTCCGCCACTTCCTTGACGCCAACCTGCAGCAGCGACCGCGCGTTGACGTCCAGCGTGGTTTCCCAAAGCTGCTCGGGATTCATCTCGCCCAGCCCTTTGTAGCGCTGCATGGTGATGCCCTTGCGCCCGGCATTGGTCAGGGCCTCGAACAGGCCGACCGGGCCGTGGATTTGCATTTCCTCGTCCTTACGGCGCAGCACGGCCGGCGGAGTCGGGCGCGGGAAGGTCCGTTGCAGTTCCGGCGCGAACTCGTCCAGCTTGCGGGCGTCGGCCGAACCAAGCAGCGCCTGGTCGATGATGGCGACTTCCTTGACGCCGCGCACGGTGCGCTGGAACGTAAAACCGTCTTCCTCGGTGAATGCGCCTTCCCAGCCGCGCTCGGTTTCTTCCGCCAGCGCATCGAGACGCCGCGCGATATAGGGCGCGGCTGCCTGCGCCTTCTGCGGATCGCCAAAGACGTCGGCGTTCAGCACGCCGAGGATGGCCGCCTGTTCGATGACCTTGCGGTTGTAACGGCTGTGCAGGCCGCCGAGCACGCCACGGATGGTGCGCGAATCCTGGACGAGTTTCTGCAGGTCGGCGCCGGCGAGTTCCTCGCCGCTGGACAGGCGCAGCACCGCGTCCTCGATGCCGGTCGTGATCAGATAATCCTCGAGCGCGCGTTCGTCCTTGAGGTATTGCTCGGACTTGCCGCGGGCGATTTTGTAGAGTGGCGGCTGCGCGATGTAGAGATAGCCGCGGTCGATGAGCTCACGCATCTGGCGGTAGAAGAACGTCAGCAGCAGCGTGCGGATATGCGCGCCATCGACGTCGGCGTCCGTCATGATGATGATCTTGTGGTAGCGCAGCTTGTCGGCGTTGAACTCCTCGCTGCCGATGCCGGTGCCGAGCGCGGTGATCAACGTGCCGATCTGCTCGGAGCCCAGCATCTTGTCGAAGCGCACGCGCTCGACGTTAAGGATCTTGCCGCGCAATGGCAGCACGGCCTGGAATTCACGGTTGCGGCCCTGCTTGGCGGAGCCGCCGGCCGAGTCGCCCTCGACGATGAACAGTTCGGA
>CAITEM010000170.1 GCA_903891395.1 uncultured Hyphomicrobiales bacterium
GGCGCAGGTTCTCGACGTCGACGTCGAGAAGGAGCGCATCTCGCTGGGCGTCAAGCAGCTCAACGGCGATCCGATGACGCAGGGCGCGGCGGGCGAACTCAAGAAGGGTTCGGTTGTCACGTGCGAAGTCACCGCGGTCACCGACGGCGGCCTCGAGGTCAAGATCGTCGATACCGATCTCGTCTCGTTCATCAAACGCAACGAACTGGCGCGCGAGCGCGGCGACCAGAACCCCGAGCGCTTTGCGGTCGGTCAGAAGGTCGACGCCCGGGTCACGCAGTTCGATCGCAAGACGCACAAGGTTGCCGTCTCCATCAAGGCGCTTGAAGTCGCCGAGGAGAAGGAAGCCATGGCGCAATACGGCTCCGCCGATTCCGGTGCGTCGCTCGGCGATATCCTGGGGGCTGCCCTCAAGCAGCGCGCGGGCGACGCCGAGGACAAGGAAACTGAAAAGGCCGGCGAGTAGCGCTTGATCCCGAAAAGTGGGAACCGGTTTTCGGACCGGATCATGCGCAATCGGTAAAGCTGGCTACAGGGCCCATTGCGGTCCGAACTACCAACCCTCGGGGCTTGCCCCGGGGGTTTTTCTTTGCCGCCACGCCGCCATGTTGGGTGATATAATCGCCGGCAACCGCCTGTTCCGGATACGAGTCGAGCAAGGATCAAAGCCATGTCGTTCGATGCCGATGCCATCGTCGATCGCCGCCGCATGCGGCGCAAACTGACCTTCTGGCGCGTCAGCGCGATTTTGATCGTCTTGCTGGTTGCCGTGGTCGCCGGCTTCACGCTGGTACCGGGCAGCCGTCTGATGCCGGCTAGCGGCTACGTCGCCCGCATTACGATCCAGGGGCTGATCCGCGGCAACCAGGACCGTGTCGAAGCGCTCGACCGCCTGTCGCGCTCGCGGGCGAGCGCGGTGATCGTGCATCTCGACAGCCCCGGCGGCACCACCGCCGGCTCCCAGCAGCTCTACGACGCGTTGCGGTCGCTGCAGGCCAAGAAGCCGATGGTGGTGGTGGTTGACGGGCTGGCGGCGTCCGGCGCCTACATCGCCGCGCTGTCGTCCGAACACATCGTCGCGCAGGACACGTCACTGGTCGGCTCGATCGGCGTGCTGTTCCAGTTTCCGAATTTCACCGACGTGCTTAAGACCATCGGCGTGAAGATGGAGGAGGTAAAGTCCTCGCCCTTGAAGGCCGCGCCGAACGGCTTCGAGCCGACCAGCCCCGAGGCGCGCGCCGCCATCGAGGCTATCGTGGTCGATTCCTACGGCTGGTTTAAGGACCTGGTGAAGAACCGCCGCCAGATGGACGATGCCCAGTTGACGAAAGTCGCAGACGGCCGCGTCTTCACCGGCCGGCAGGGCGTACCGCTCAAGCTGGTCGACGAGATCGGCAACGAGAAGACTGCGCAGGCCTGGCTGGAGAAGGCCAAAGGCGTGCCGGCGACCACCCCGGTGCGGGATGTGTCGCTGGAGCCGCGATTCAACGAATTTTCTTTCCTGCATGTTGCGGCCTGGGGCTTCCAGGCGGTGGGCCTGAGTGCGGTGGCGCAGCGGCTGGAGGAATGGGGCGCGGTGCAGGCTATTGAGCGGCTTAATCTTGACGGTCTGCTGGCGCTTTGGCACCCTCCGTCCGCTAACTGATCAGGTTCATTGAGTGGGGCAACGTCCGATGATCAAGTCTGAGCTTGTGCAACGCATTGCCTCGCAGAACCCTCATCTTTACCAGCGCGACGTCGAAAACATCGTCAACGCCATCTTGGGCGAGATCACCAACGCCATGTCGCAGGGCGACCGGGTCGAGTTGCGCGGCTTCGGCGCCTTCTCGGTGAAGCATCGCCCGGCCCGCACCGGCCGCAACCCGCGCACGGGCGCCCATGTTTCGGTCGACCAGAAGTCGGTGCCGTTCTTCAAGACCGGCAAGGAAATGCGCGAGCGCCTGAACAAGGCCGACGGCGCGGCGCCGCCGGGCGCCTAAGCACTTTGCGGTCGCTGGCGTTGCGGACGCCGGTTCGGGACATTAGGTAGCTGCATGTTCCGTAAAATCGTCACTGCGATCATTGTCGTACCGCTCGCCGCGGTGATTATCGCGTTCGCGGTCGCCAACCGCGAAATCGTGACCGTGTCGTTCGATCCTTTCTCCTCGACGAGCCCGGCTTACGCGGCGACGCTGCCGCTGTTTGCCGTCATCCTGCTGGTGCTGATCATCGGCGTCGTGGTCGGCGGCGTCGCGGCATGGTTGCGGCAGAGCAAATGGCGGCGCAGCGCCCGCCAGCTTGAGGCTGAGAACCGGACGCTGCGCGCCGAACTCGATGCCATCCGCCGCCGCTTCGCGGTCCACGAACCGGCCGCGCCTCCGCCCACGACCACGTTTTTCGATCCCACGGTCACGCCGGTCATCCCGCCACCGGCGCCTTGAGCGCCTGATCCCGAAGGCGAAACGCCTGCTTCCGGTTTGGATCACACACACTCCGTCAGGCTTGGTATCACTTTGCGCGGCGGGCATTAGGCGGTAGAACCCGCTTCATCATGCCCCTTTCGATCAAAATATGCGGCCTGAAGACCCCGGAAGCACTTGAAGTGTCTCTGGAATCCGGCGCCGACATGGTCGGCTTCGTGTTCTTTGGCCCGAGCCCGCGCAACCTGGAGCTGGTCGAGGCGCGCCGTCTTGGCGAACTTGTCGGCGGTCGTGCCGGCAAAGTCGCGCTGACGGTGAACGCGACCGACGAAATCCTGGGCGGCATCGTCGATGCGCTGAAGCCCGACCTGTTGCAACTGCATGGCACGGAAACCGTCGACCGGGTGGCCGCGGTGCGGTCGCGTTTCGGACTGCCGGTGATGAAGGCGCTGCCGATCGCGACGCGCGCTGATCTCTCGCCCATTCGTCTCTACGCCAAGGTCGCCGACCGGCTGATCTTCGATGCCCGCGCGCCGCTGGAGGCAACGCGGCCCGGTGGCCTCGGCACGCCGTTCGACTGGATGCTGCTGCAAGGTATCGACGTCAGCGTGCCTTACATGCTGTCGGGCGGACTGACCGTCGACAATGTCGCCGAGGCCATCCGCATCACGGGCGCGCCTGGCGTCGACGTGTCGTCGGGTGTCGAGATCGCGCCCGGCGTCAAGGATCCGGACAAAATCCGCGCCTTCATCCGCGCCGCGCGCGCGGCGGAACAGGTGCGCAAGCCGTTAGCGAGCAACGCATGACCGTGCAGCAGCCCAACTCCTTCCGCACCGGCCCCGACGAGCGCGGCCACTTCGGCATCTATGGCGGCCGCTTCGTCGCCGAGACGCTGATGCCGAACATTCTCGAGCTCGAAGCGGCCTATACCGCCGCCAAAGCGGACCCGCGCTACCAGAAGGAAATGGACGGCCATCTCGCCACCTATGTCGGCCGGCCGTCGCCTTTGTATTTCGCCGAGCGTCTCACTGCGCACTGCGGCGGCGCGAAAATCTATTTCAAGCGTGAAGAGCTCAACCACACCGGCGCGCACAAGGTGAACAATGTGCTCGGCCAGATCATGCTGGCGCTGCGCATGGGCAAAAAGCGCATTATCGCCGAGACCGGCGCCGGCATGCACGGCGTCGCCACCGCAACACTGTGCGCCAAGTTCGGCCTCGACTGCATTGTCTACATGGGCGCGGTCGACGTCGAGCGGCAGCAGCCGAACGTGCTGCGCATGAAAATCCTCGGCGCGGAAGTGCGCGCGGTTGAGAGCGGTTCGAAGACTCTGAAAGACGCGATGAACGAGGCGCTGCGTGACTGGGTCACCAATGTCAGCGACACTTTTTATTGCATCGGCACCGTCGCCGGTCCGCATCCTTATCCCGCGATGGTGCGCGATTTCCAGTGCATCATCGGCAAGGAAACACGCGAGCAGATGCAGGTTGCCGAAGGCCGCCTGCCGGATTCGCTGATCGCTTGCATCGGCGGCGGCTCCAATGCGATGGGACTCTTCCATCCGTTCCTCGACGACAGCAGTGTCGAGATCTACGGTGTCGAAGCCGCCGGTCATGGCGTCACCACCGGATTGCACGCAGCGTCGATTGCCGGCGGACGCCCGGGCGTTCTGCACGGCAATCGCACTTATTTGCTGATGGATGCCGACGGACAAATTGCCGAGGCGCATTCGATTTCGGCTGGTCTGGATTATCCCGGCATCGGTCCCGAACATTCCTGGCTCAAGGACATGGGCCGCGTCGAATTTTTGTCGGCGACCGACGACGAAGCGGTGGCGGCGTTCCAGTTGTGCAGCAAACTCGAAGGCATCATTCCGGCGCTGGAGCCGGCGCACGCGCTGGCGCGCGTCATCGACCTCGCGCCGACCAAGCCGAAAGATCATCTGATGGTGGTCAATCTCTCCGGCCGCGGCGACAAGGATCTCGCCAGTGTGCAGGCGTTTCTCGAAAGCAAGAAGAAATGAGAAAGTTTTTTGTCATTCTGGGGCGCGAGCATA
>CAITEM010000171.1 GCA_903891395.1 uncultured Hyphomicrobiales bacterium
CGCCCAAGGCGAACGACAGATAAGGCGGCAGTTCATCGTAGACGCCGAAACGCTTGGCGTAATCGGCGATGATCGGCATGCCGATATCCTGCGCCAGACGAACCGTCATGACGTTGCGGGAATGCTCAATGCCGAAACGCAGCGTCGAGGGCCCGAAGAAGTTGCCTTCGTAGTTTTCCGGCTTCCAGACGCCCTGACCGGGACCCTGATCGATCTCCAGCGGCGCATCGAGAATGAGCGACGACGGCGTGTAGCCATTGTCGAGGGCCGCGGCGTAGACGATCGGCTTGAACGAGGAGCCGGGCTGACGCAACGCCTGCGTGGCGCGGTTGAACTGGCTCTGGTCGTAGGAGAAGCCGCCGACCATGGCGAGGATGCGGCCGGTCCACGGGTCTTCGACCACCATGGCGCCGGACACTTCCGGAATTTGATGCAGACGGTATTGGCCTTCGGTCTTGGCCGGCTCGACATAGATGACGTCGCCGGGATTGATCACCTGGCTGACCTTGGCCGGCACCTTGCCGCCGGTCTTGGCCCACTTCACGCCTTCCAGCGGCACGATGCCGATGGTGCGGTCCTTGCTGACGTAGCCGCCGGGGTCACGGCCCGGCTGCAAACCGATCCGCGCCGATGCGTCGCCAACCTCAAGCACCACGGCAAGCCGCCAGGGCGCGACGTCGGCCAGTGCCTTCACTTCGGCCAGCTTGGTGCCCCAATCGCCCGAGATGTCCGCCTTGCCGACGGGACCGCGCCATCCTTGGGTCTCGTCGAATTTCACGAGTCCGTCGGTCAGCGTCTGGCGCGCGATCACCTGCATCTTGGTGTCGAGCGAGGTGCGCACCGACAGGCCGCCTTCGTAGAGTTTCTTTTCGCCGTAGCGGTCGTTCAATTCGCGGCGCACTTCTTCGGTGAAATATTCGGCGGCAAAGGTGTGCACGCTGCTCGGCTTCTGGGTCACGCCAAGCGGCGTCTTCTTGGCCTTGTCGGCATCGGCGGTCTTGACGAAGCCGGCTTCCGCCATGCGGTCGATGACCCAGTTGCGGCGCTCCAGGGCGCGCTCGCGGAAGCGGAACGGATGATAGTTGTTCGGCGCCTTCGGCAGCGACGCCAGATAGGCGACTTCCGGGATGGTCAGTTCGTTGACCGACTTGTCGAAGTAGACGAGCGACGCGGCGGCAATGCCGTAGGCGCCGAGGCCGAGATAGATCTCGTTCAAGTAAAGCTCGAGGATCTTCTCTTTGCTGTAAGTGCGCTCGATCTTGAGCGCGAGCAGCGCTTCCTTGGCTTTACGCGCGATGGAAACTTCGTTCGATAACAAGAAGTTCTTGGCGACTTGTTGTGTGATGGTGGAGGCGCCTTGCGGACGGCGGCTCGAACCGAAATTCTGCAGATAGTTGAAACCGGCGCGCGCGATGCCGGTGAAATCCAGCCCGCCATGCTCGTAGAAATTCTTGTCCTCGGCGGCGAGGAAGCCCGAGATCACCAGCTTCGGGATCGCCTGGATCGGAATATAGAGGCGCCGCTCGCGGGCATATTCGCCGAGCAGCGAGCCGTCGGCGGCGTGCACCCGGGTCATCACCGGCGGTTCGTAATCCTGGAGCTGGGAATAGTCCGGCAGGTCCTTGGAAAAATGCCACAGCAAGCCGGCGGCGCCCGCGACACCGACCACGAACAAAATGGTGCCCGCGGCGAACAGAAAACCAAGGAAGCGCAGCAGGAGCTTCATGAACGTTGGGTCTCGCCTCGAATCGGCGCCGGTAAAGGATAGATCATGCCGGTATCGCCCCGTTGCAAGGTTCCGGCAAGGGTTACTGGTCGCCCGGTTTTATGTTGAAACTGAGGCTGTTGGACCGGGCTTGTCATCGGTTCGCCCCCACCGCGCCGCGCGCCAGCCGCGGCGCGAAATAGGTGTCGACCGCTTGCGCCAGCGCCGTCGCGGTCTTGGCCTGCCAGGCTGTCGAGGTGAGAAGCTTAAGGTCGTCCTTGGTCGACATATAGCCGAGTTCCACCAGCACCGACGGTACGTCTGGCGCGGTCAGAACCTTGAAGCCTGCCGCCTTCATCGGGTTCTTGTGCAGCCGGGCGGTGTTCTTGAGTTCGCCGACCAGCGTGCGGGCGAACTGACCCGAGTAAGTCTTGGTCTCGCGCTGCGCCAGGTCGACCAGGATATTGGCGACGTCGCCCGGCTCCGCCGTCAGCTCGACGCCGGCGCTGACATCGGCCTTGTGCTCGGCCTCCGCCAGCCGCGCCGCCTCGGCGTCGGACGCATTCTCCGACAGAGTATAGACGGTGGCGCCCTCGGCCTGCCCTTCGCTCTTCGGGATGGCGTCGGCGTGAATGGAGACGAACAGCGCGGCACTATGGGCGCGGGCGAATCTCACCCGCTCAGCCAGCGCGATGAAGGTGTCGTCGCTGCGTGTCATGGCGATCTGGTACTTGCCGGTGGCCTCGAGCCGCGCCCGCAGCGTCTGCGCAAACTGCAAAACCACGTCCTTTTCCAGTTCGCCGCTCGCCGCCTTGGCGCCGTTGTCGATGCCGCCATGGCCTGGATCGAGCACGATCAGCGGCCGCGGATCGCCGGCCGGTTTCGACGCGATCTCGCCCGGCTTGACCGGCGGGCTGCGCGGCGCCCGCGTCTCCAGCGAAGCGGCACGGAGGAAGCTGTCGCGGTCGGTGACGGAAAGATCGACCACCAGCCGCGCCGGCTGGTCGCCGGCGGCGTCGAGCACGAAAGCCTTGTCGACCCGCACCGGGCCTTTGGTGTCGATCACGATGCGCGAGCCGCCCTGCATGATGACGCCGTAGCGGAACGCCTTGACCAGTCCCCGCGCCTGATCGGCGGCCTTGGGCGGCAGGCGGAAGGCGATCTGCGGCAGATCGACTACGACGCGATACGGATCGGCCAGGGCGAAGGCGGTGACGTCGATCTTTTGGGTCAAGTCGACAACAAAGCGGGTCATCTTGTCGTCACCCCCGACCCGGACGTCGGTCGCGGCTGGCCCTGATTCTGCCGCAGCCTGGACCTGAGGCGGCAAAGTGCCGGTCTGCTCGGCGCCATAGGCCGACGGACCGAGCACGACGGCCGCGAAGGCGCTGACGATTGTCATCCGGCGAAGCATCGCGAATCCGACCCTTTCGCGGGTGTTTTACTCTATTAAGGGCGGCTTCGGTTAAGGGAACTTGACGAATTTGCGTGTTCCGGGGCCAAGTGTGGCTGGCTTACAAGCTTTCCTTGCCATCAAGGCCTTAGAGCCGTATGTAGGTTCTGCTGACGGTTAAAAGTTCCGGTTGTGCCGCGTTCGGGCCCCCGGCCCGCCGCTCCAGTGTCGCCCCGTCGAGGAAGCCGGGCGAACGGACGGCAGCCAAGCCGAAGCCCTTGTGAAGGACATCCGGATCGACAGCGGCCGCACTGGCCACTCGTATTTACACCGTGAGCGACAGAAACCTCGGCAGCGCCGTTTATGGCGCGGCCGCAGCGCTACGGGTCGCAATTTTATGCTGCCAAATTTGCAGCAAAGGCACTTCGAGGACCAACGCTCCAGCGACGCAATCGCTCCGGCGCGTTTTTCTATGGGCCTCAGCCTTTCGCGTGAAAACGCGCCCCTTCCCTTCCACACCCATCAGGCCGCCGCCCTATCGCGAAGCCTTGCGCCGTCATTGACGCGCGAGAACGCCGGGCCGTCCGCCTCAGTGAGACTTACCAATGGCCGACAAAATGCTGATCGACGCGACCCACCCGGAGGAGACCCGGGTGGTCGTTCTACGCGGCAACCGCGTCGAAGAATTCGACTTCGAGTCCGCTAACCGCAAGCAGCTTCGCGGCAACATCTATCTCGCCAAGGTCACCCGGGTTGAGCCGTCCTTGCAGGCGGCCTTTATCGATTACGGTGGCAACCGCCACGGCTTCCTAGCGTTCTCGGAAATCCACCCCGATTATTACCAGATTCCGGTCGCCGACCGGCAGGCCTTGTTGGCGCAGGAAGAGCGCGACGCGCGCGACGCCGATGCCGAAGCCGACAATCGCGCCAACGGACGCCGCGGCGGCCGCAACCGCAGCCGCCGTTCCGGCGCCGACCGGCAGCGCGATCCGGTCCGTACCGCGCCAGTCACCGGCGAAGAAAACCACGAAGGCTCGGGCGAGACCGCAGAGCACTCGCACGATCATTCCACCGAGGCGCATAGCCACGACGGGCACGATCACGACGGTCATAACCACGACGCGCATGGCCATGAAGAGCACGATCACGAAGGCCACAGCCACGACGGGCATGACCACGAGGCCCACAGCCATGACGCGCCCGTTCAGGAAAATCTCGGCCACGAGACCGCCGCGCAGATCGCCGATGCCGCGGCCCCGATTGCGACCGTAGAGCCCTCCTCGCCGCCCGCCGAAACGCAAGCGGAAGAAGACGCGCGCGAAGAAGCCCGCGAGGCCTATGAGGCGCCGGCCGGCGACATCGAACCGGCGCAGCATGCGCACGACGTGCACAGCCTCGACACCGGCGATCATCCCGAGACCACCGGCCGCGAGACCCCGTCGTCGGAAGCGGCGTCCGCCGCCGATCATCACGACGCCGAGCACGGCGACGACCACCACGAAGACGAGCACGTCGAATCCGTCGGCGGCGCCGACGCGCTGGAGGAAGTGCAGGAGCGCGCGCCCCGCTTCCGCCGCAACTACAAGATCCAGGAAGTCATCAAGCGCCGCCAGGTCATGCTGGTGCAGGTGGTCAAGGAAGAGCGCGGCTCCAAGGGCGCGGCGCTCACGACCTA
>CAITEM010000172.1 GCA_903891395.1 uncultured Hyphomicrobiales bacterium
CCGGGGGCGACGGCGTTGACCGTGA
Organism: uncultured Hyphomicrobiales bacterium; assembly: GCA_903891395.1. GTDB lineage: Bacteria > Pseudomonadota > Alphaproteobacteria > Rhizobiales > Xanthobacteraceae > Pseudolabrys. The sequence continues at coordinate 26 of CAITEM010000172.1, forward strand.
TCGAACGGCCGCGCAGTTCGCGTGCCATGATGGCCGTCATGGTTTCGACCGCCGCTTTGGTCGCGGCATAGACGCCGTAGGTTTCGAAGCGCGTGCCGACGACGCTGGTCGAGAAATTAACGACGTGACCGCCGTCACGCAGATGGCGCGCGGCTTCGCGCATGCCGTTGAAGGTGCCTTTGAGATTTACCGCGATCTGCCGGTCGAACAACGCGTCGTCGCTGTTGGCGAAGGTGGCGAGCTGCATAATGCCGGCATTGTTGACGAGCACGTCGACACCGCCGAATTGGGTCGCGGCGGAATCGAAAAGTTGTTTCATAGCAGCGGCGTCGCTGACGTCGCCTTTGACGGCGAGCGCATGGCCGCCCGCCGTTTCAATCTTGCGGACCAGCGCTTCGGCCGAAGCGGTGTCACTTGCGTAGTTGATCGCGACATTGAAGCCGTCGCGGGCGAGCCGCTCGGCGACGGCGGCGCCAATGCCGCGCGAGCCGCCGGTGACGATCGCCGTTTTGGTCGTTTGCTGGGTCATTTTCGGTCTCCTTGAAGGCCATGCGCCGTGCTGAACCATGACATAGCCCCTTTCCACAGGGCGGATAATCTGGTCTAAAGCGGCATCATAATTCGGATATAGCAAACAATATGGATAGCCTCGACGCCATGCGTCTGTTCGCGCGCATCGTGGAGCGGCGCAGCTTTTCGCTGGCCGCGACCGACCTCGGCCTACCGCGCTCGACCGCCTCGGAAGCGGTGCAGCAACTGGAGCAGCGCCTCGGCGTGCGGCTGCTGCAACGGACCACCCGGCGCGTCAGCCCGACCATCGACGGCGAAGCCTACTACCGCCGTTGCCTGTCGATCATCGCCGACATCGAGGACGCGGAGGCTGCCTTCACCGGCGCCAAGCCGCGCGGCCTGTTGCGCATCGACGTATTCGGCGCGCTGGCGCGGCACGTCCTGCTGCCGAGCCTGCCGCGGTTTTTCACAGAATATCCAGACCTGCAATTGCATATCGGCGAGGGTGACCGGCTGGTCGATCTCATCGAGGAAGGCGTCGATTGCGTCATCCGGAGCGGCGAGCCGCGCGACAGCGCCATGGTCGGACGGCGCATTGCGCTGTTGGACGAGGTTACCTGCGCCAGTCCCGACTATCTCAAGCGCGCCGGCACCCCGCGCACGCCCGACGATCTCGACGGCCACCGCATGATCGGCTTCGTCTCGTCGGTAACGCGCAGCGTCATTCCGCTGGAATTCATGATCGACGGCGCGCTGCGCCGGATCACGCTGCCGATGACGGTCTCGGTCAACGCCGGGGAGACGAGTTTCGAACTGGCCAAGCTCGGCTTCGGGCTGCTGCAGGTGCCGCGCTATCACGTCGCGCCGGATCTGGCCTCGGGCGCGCTGGTCGAAGTGCTGCCCGGCTTTCCGCCGTCGCCGACGCCGGTTTCATTGCTCTATCCGCACAGCCGCCAATTGTCGCCGCGCGTGCGGGTGTTCGTCGATTGGGTGACGAAAGAATTCGCCGCCCGGCTGCCATCGGCCGCCGCGAAATGATAACGCTCTGCCGGCGACACAGGAAAGACCATGGCTAGTTTCAAGAATGGCGATGTCGAGATTGCGTATCTCGACGAAGGCGAGGGCGAACCGATCGTGCTGGTGCACGGCTTTGCCTCCACCAAGGAGGTGAACTGGCTGCTGCCCGGGTGGATC
>CAITEM010000173.1 GCA_903891395.1 uncultured Hyphomicrobiales bacterium
GGAATTCAATGAGGCTTTCGCGCTCGCGCAATTTTTGCCCGGACCCAACCTGGTGAATTTTTCGGTGGTGTTCGGCCTGCGCTTCGGCGGCCCTGTTGGCGCCGCGGTGACGCTCGGCGGGCTGATGGGGCCGCCATTGGTCATCGTCATCATATTGGGCATTCTCTACGCGCAATTCGGCGACCTCGAAGTGCTCAGCCGTATGCTGTCGGGCATCACGGCGGCGGCGGCCGGGCTGCTGATCGCGGTCGTCGCCAAGATGGCGGCGCCGATGTTCCTGAAAAAGTGGAATTCGGCGCCGGTGATCGCGATCCTGGCCTTCGGCGGCGTCGCCGTCATGCATTGGCCCTTGCCGCTGGTATTCGCCGTGCTCGTGCCTATCAGCATCGGCTTCGCGTGGTTCAAGCGATGAACGGTAGCCCGCTCACCGCGCTGTTTGTTTATTTCGCGATGTTGTCGCTGTTTGCGATCGGCGGCGCGAACTCCGCGATTCCAGAGATGCACCGCATCGCGGTCGAGACGATGCATTGGATGAACGACCGGCAGTTCGCCGACATGTTCGCCATTTCGCAACTGTCGCCAGGGCCGAACGTCATCATCGTCACACTGATCGGCTACCACGTCGCCGGCATTCCGGGCGCGTTGATCGCGACGGTCGGCATGTGCGGCCCGACCTGCATGATGGCCTTCGGCGTCGCCCATGTCTGGGACCGCTTCAAGGACGCACCGTGGCGTGCGGCGATCCAGAGCGGCCTGGTGCCGGTATCGCTCGGCCTGATCGGCGCCAGCGCCGTCGTTTTGGCGCGCGCTGCGGATAACACTGTGTATGCCGGTGCGATCAGCGCCGTGACTGCCGTCGTGGCTTTCGCCACGCGCATCAACCCTTTATGGGTTTTCGCCGCCGGCGGACTTTTGGGTCTTAGCGGTTGGCTCTAGCTCAAGTTCGCGGCGCGTAGCCGACGCGGCCGCCAAAAGTCGCGGACGCGCAGCGTGCGCCGTCGCGGTGCGACTCGACCCATACGATAGCGACAAAACGCCTCACTTCCAGGCCATTTCAGATCGATAGCTTGTGCTATGGATCAATGGCTTAGAACAAAAGACTGCGACTAAAGTCGCAAGGAGGGGTTATGTCCGAGGCAAAATCCACCCCACAAGGGGGCGGCTTCCAATTCAAGGTGCGCGGTCCGCGCGATTTTTACGGCGGCCTGGCGCTGATGGGTCTGGCCATTCTCGCCCTTCTGGCCTCGAGCGATCTGCCGGGACAAAGTGGCTTCGCCTTCGGTCCCGGCACGGCGCCGCGCATGTTCGCGGGGTTGCTCGCGGTGACCGGCTTCGTTATCGCGCTGACCGGCCTGCTGATGGACGGTCCCAAGGTCGATGCTTTCGCCATCAAGGGTCCGGCCTATGTGCTGGTCGCGATCTTGGCTTTCGCCTTGCTGATCCGCGGTGTCGATCTGCGCATGATCCGCATTCCCTTCACGATCCCGTCGTTCGGCTTGGTGCTGTCGACGTTCGCCGCCTTCATCATCTCGATCATGGGATCGAGCGAGATGAAGTGGATGGAGAGCCTGCTCGCCGCCGTGGCGATGACGGCGTTCTGCGTCGGGCTGTTCGTGTTTTTGCTCCAGTTGCCGTTCCAGCTTTGGCCGGCGTTTTGATCGGATCGCATCACAATGACTGATCTTCTCGCCAATCTCGCGCTTGGCTTTTCGGTTGCCGCGAACCCCTACAATATCGGCTTCTGTCTGCTCGGCGCTTTGGTCGGCACGCTGGTCGGCGTGCTGCCCGGCATCGGCACGGTGGCGACCGTCGCCATGCTGCTGCCGATCACGTTTGGACTTCCTCCGGTCGGCGCGTTGATCATGCTCGCCGGCATTTATTACGGCGCGCAATATGGCGGCTCGACCACGTCGATCCTGGTCAATATTCCAGGTGAGGCGACATCGGTGGTCACCTGTCTCGACGGCCATCAGATGGCGCGTCAGGGCAGGGCGGGGGCCGCGCTGTCGATCTCGGCGATCGGCTCGTTCTTCGCCGGCTGTATTTCGACCGTGCTGGTGGCGGCGCTCGGTGCGCCGTTGACCGGGCTGGCGCTGCTGTTCGGGCCGGCGGAGTATTTCTCGCTGATGGTGCTCGGTCTGATCTTCGCGGGGGTGCTGGCGAAGGGTTCGGTGCTCAAGGCCATCGCCATGATCCTCACCGGCCTGTTGCTGTCGATGGTGGGTTCCGATCTGGAAACCGGCGCCGGCCGCATGACCTTCGACATCGCCGAGTTGTCGGACGGCATCGGCTTCACTAACGTGGCCATGGGTCTGTTCGGGTTTGCTGAAATCATCCGCAACCTGGAAATGTCGGCGGAGAGCCGCGAGATCGTGAATGCCAAGATCTCGGGACTGATGCCGACGCGGCAGGATCTGATCGATTCGTCAGGCGCGATCGCGCGCGGCACCATCCTCGGTTCCATTCTCGGTATTCTGCCGGGCGGCGGCGCGGTGGTGGCGTCGTTCGCCGCTTATACGTTTGAGAAACGCATCTCGAAGCATCCGGAACGGTTCGGCCGCGGCGCCATCCAGGGCGTGGCGGCGCCGGAAGCCGCCAACAACGCGGCGGCGCAGACCTCGTTCATTCCGCTGCTGACGCTCGGCATCCCGCCGAACGCGGTGATGGCGTTGATGGTCGGCGCCATGACCATCCACGGCATCGTGCCGGGCCCGCTAGTGATGGTGAAGCAGCCGGAACTGTTCTGGGGCATGATCGCCTCGATGTGGCTCGGCAACCTGATGCTGGTCA
>CAITEM010000174.1 GCA_903891395.1 uncultured Hyphomicrobiales bacterium
GGCTTCAACCCGGCATGGTGATCGCCGAAGTGCAGCAGCAGCCGGTGTCGACCGCCGCGGAGCTGCAGCAGCGCATCGACAAGCTCAAAAAGGACGGCAAGAAAGCGGTGGTGCTGCTAGTGGTGTCGCCCGACGGCGATCCGAGTTTTGTGGCGATGAGCTTGCAGTAGCTTTAATCCCTCCCCTGCAGGGAGGATTAAGCGGCAAACTCTTCGCGCTTGTAGCCCTGCACATACAGCAGCGCGGTGAGGTCGCCGTGGTCGATACGCGCCGCGGCTGCTTCCGCGACCTTTGGCTTGGCGTGGTAGGCGACGCCCAATCCCGCTTCCGCGATCATGTCGAGATCGTTGGCGCCGTCACCGGTCGCCATCGTGTCAGTCTTGCTTAGGCCGAGCCGCGTGCGCAACTCGATCAACGTCGCCCGCTTGGTCTCGCGGCCAAAAATCGGCTCGTCGACCGCGCCGGCCAATTGGTCGCCCGCGAGCGTCAGTGTATTGGCGCGGGTCTCGTCAAAACCGATCATCTTTGCGATACGGTCCGTGAACAGCGTGAAGCCGCCGGAGACGAGCGCCGTGTAGGCCCCATGGTGACGCATGGTCTGCACCAAGGTGCGTCCGCCCGCCGTCAGCGTGATGTGCTTGGCGATGACTTCATCGACGACGCTCACCGGCAGGCCTTTCAGCAATGCGACGCGCTCGCGCAGCGCCGGTTCGAAAGCGATCTCGCCGCGCATGGCGCGCTCGGTGATCGCCGCGACGTGACCCTTCAGACCGACAAAGGCGGCGAGTTCGTCGATGCACTCCTGGCCGATCATGGTGGAGTCCATGTCGGCCAGAAACAGCTTCTTGCGCCGGTTCGTCGCTGGCTGCACGACCACGTCGATGGGTGCGTTAAGGATGCCGCGCAGATCGGCGCCCAGGGCGCGTTGGTCAACGGCGGTGCTTGCGCTAAAGGGGATGTCTATGGCGCCGGGGCCGAGCTGTACAGGCTCCGCGGCGCCGGGAAGTTCGGCGCGGACTCGCGCCAGTGTCGACGCGTCGAGCGCGTTCGAAGGGCCGATCAGGGTTGCGACATGAGTCATGCGATGCATAAAGCCGGCGGAGCGGTGCTTATTGCAGGCCCGACCGCGAGCGGCAAGTCGGCGCTGGCCTTGGCGCTGGCCGAGAAGATCGGCGGCACCGTCGTCAACGCTGACTCCATGCAAGTCTACGCGAACTTGCGCGTCATCACCGCGCGGCCGTCACCGGAGGAAGAGGCGCGTGCGCCGCACCGTCTTTATGGCGAGATCGACGAGGCCGAGAATTATTCGGTCGGGCGCTGGAGCCGTGCCGTCGCGGACGTGCTGGCCGATATTGCTGCGGAAGGTCGCGTGCCGATTTTAGTCGGCGGCACCGGGCTGTACTTCAAAGCGCTGACGACGGGCCTGGCGGCGGTGCCGCCGGTGCCGGCGGAAATTCGTGCGCAGGTCCGCGCCCGGCTGCTGAGCGACGGTGTCGCGCCACTCTATGCCGAGTTGATCGAGCGCGATCCGGTGACCGCGCACCGGCTGATGCCGCTCGATCGTGTGCGCATTGCGCGTGCGCTGGAGGTGATCCTGGCGACCGGACGGTCATTGTCGGAATGGCACCAGCAGGGCATGGCGCCTCTGATCGATCCGACGCGGGCGGTCAAGATTTTCCTCACCTGCGAGCGTGCCGCGCTGGTCGCGCGCATCGACCGGCGCTTCGCGGTGATGCTGGAAGCTGGCGCACTCGACGAGGTGCGCGCGCTTGCTATGCGCAAGCTCGACCCGTTGTTGCCGGCGATGAAGGCGCATGGCGTGCCGTGGCTCGTCCGTCATCTCAACGGCGAAATCTCGCTGGATGAGGCCGCCGAAGGGGCCCGTATGGATACGCGGCGCTATGCAAAACGGCAGGTCACCTGGTTTCGCGGCCAGATGAAGGATTGGCCCGCCGCCGCGCCTCAAGACGCCTTGCGAGCCCTCGAAAATCAGCTTGTTGCCCTGTAAAACCGCCCCCGAAGGCCGGTAAAATGGGCTTGACCTGATAGCCAGCCACTAATATAACGCGCGCAACGAAAGTACGAGCAGGCAGGTTGATGCGCAATATTATTACTCTCGTCGTAAGGGTTCGGACGCAACCTCGGTAGCCCTGACAGGGCTCCCCAGGGAAGCGTCCGACATGGCCCTTCGCGGGCCTTTTTTATTGCGCAGAACACACGAACGAACTTTGAGGACCATGCGTATGGAACGGGAAATGACGGGCGCCGAAATGGTGATCCAGGCGATGGCCGACCAGGGCGTGAAGCACCTGTTTGGTTATCCAGGCGGCGCGGTGTTGCCGATCTATGATGCCATCTTCGCGCAGAACCAGGTCCAACATGTGCTGGTCCGTCATGAACAGGGCGCGGTGCACGCTGCGGAGGGCTACGCGCGGTCGACCGGCAAGGTCGGTTGCGTGCTCGTGACCTCCGGCCCGGGCGCGACCAATGCCGTGACCGGCCTGACCGACGCGCTGATGGATTCGATCCCGATCGTCTGCATCACCGGGCAGGTGCCGACGCTTCTGATCGGCAACGACTCCTTCCAGGAGGCCGACACCGTCGGCATCACACGGCCCTGCAACAAGCACAATTACCTGGTCAAACGCATCGAGGACCTGCCGAACGTCCTGCACGAGGCGTTCCACATCGCTTCGAGCGGCCGGCCGGGTCCGGTGGTGATCGATATTCCCAAGGACATCCAGTTCGCCAAGGGCCTCTACTCGGTGCCGACCGAATTCCCGCACGCTGGCTACAAGCCGCGCGTCAAAGGCGACATCGATAAGATCAAGCAGGCCGTCGAACTGATGGCGCATGCCAAGCGGCCGCTGTTCTACACCGGCGGCGGCGTCATCAATTCCGGCACCGAGGCCAGCAAGATTCTGACCGAACTGGTCAAGCTGACCGGCTTCCCGATCACCTCGACGCTGATGGGGCTCGGCGCTTATCCGGCCGGCGATCAACAGTGGATGGGCATGCTCGGCATGCACGGCACGCTCGAAGCCAAC
>CAITEM010000175.1 GCA_903891395.1 uncultured Hyphomicrobiales bacterium
CATGATCTTGTCCATCTCGGCGTGAAGCTTCTCGACGATCGGCTTCGGCGTCGCTGCCGGCGCAAACAGCATATGCCATGACACCGCTTCGAAGCCGGGCGCGTTGGCGGCTTCGGCAAAGGGTGGCACGTCGGGCAGGCTCGGCAGCCGAGTCGAGGACGAGACCGCAAGCGCGCGCAATTTACCCTCGCGGATCAGCGGCAACGACGCGCCGGCTTCGGCAAAGCCGAGTTGAACGTGGTCGGCGACGATGTCCTGGATCGACTGCGGCGTGCTGCGATAGGGCACGTGCGTCATGTTCACGTCGAAGCGCTGCTTCATGTATTCGGCCGACAGATGCTGGGCCGAGCCGGCGCCGGGTGAGCTGAAGTTGAGCGGCGTCGCACGCTCCTTTGCGAGCTTAATCAGCTCCGGCACGGTCTTGGCCGGCAGGTCCGGATTGGTCACCAAGATGAACGGCGACTTCAGATAATAGGAGACGGGGGTGAAATCCTTCACCGCGTAATTGACCTGCTTGTAGAGCGTCAGGTTGATCGCCATCGCCGACGAAGTCGAGACCAGCAGCGTGTAGCCATCTGGCGCGGCATTGGCGACGTATTGTGCGGCGAGCATCAGGGCCGCGCCCGGCTTGTTCTCGACGATCACCGGCTTGCCGAAGGTCTGCGAGAGTTTATCGGCATAAAGCCGCACCACCGCGTCGAGCCCCGAGCCCGGCGCCAGTGGCACCACGATTGTAATGGGGCGGTCCGGGTAGTTCTGCGCTTGTGCGTTGGCACCGACCGTCGTGACGGCAAGCGTCAAGCCCAGCGCCAGTGCGCTGCCGAGAAGTAGCCTCATCGTTTCCCCCTTGTTCCGCAACTGACGTGCGGCTTGTTCGTCCGAACCATGCGCGATCCGGCACGAACGGACAAGACCGGGGGCGGGGCGCCCTTCCGCCGCCGCATTCGCCGTGTTAACCGGGCGTCACACGGGACCGGATTTGTATGGCGCGCGCCAGGCTCTCAGTCGGCATGTTGACGCTCGCGGCGCTGCTTTCGGTAGCGCCCGCGCAAGCGCAATTCGGCTCGATTTTTCGCGACGATCCGCCGCCGCGCCCGCCGTCCGATGTCGGCCGGCCGCCTGCCAATATCACGCCGCCGCAGGGCAATTTTCCCAGCCGTTACGACAACCGCCGGCCACCGGATGACCGCGCCGACGAGCCGCCGGCGCAGCCGCAGCCGGCACCGATGAACCTGCCGCCATCGAGCCGTCCCCGCGTGCGCGATATCGAATCGGCGCCGCTGGCGCCGTTGCCGGGCGGTCCGGTCGCACCAGCCGCCCCGCTCGAAGAGCAGCAGCAGGGCGCCCGGCCCAATCCCAATCCGTTGCCCGGTTTGCCGCCGGGCCAGCGTCAGCCCAAGGGCGCGCCGCAGCAGGCCAACACCGCGCCACAGCCGGGCGACGAAGTCGTCGTCGAGCCGCCGCCGCAGCGCATCGCCAATCCGCAGGCGGTGTTCTCCGGTCTCGACAAGATCACCGGCCGCATCATCAATTTCGACGTCAACATCAACGAG
>CAITEM010000176.1 GCA_903891395.1 uncultured Hyphomicrobiales bacterium
CTGCAGGCAGGTCGCGAGCAGGCCGTCGGCCTCGATCTCCTGCGGCTTGCCGTCGAGGTCGAGATATTTGACCTGCACCACCGCCGGCCGCTCGCCCTCCTCGTAATATTCCGGGATCGACAGGCAGCCTTCCTCGTAGGTCGACGTCTCGGCCGAGGCGCCGACGATCTCCGGATTGATGAAGACCTTGGGCTCCGGCGGATCGTCCTTCTTGGCGAGGTCCATGGTGACGACGCGGGTCGGCACGCCAATCTGGATGGCAGCGAGCCCGATGCCGGGCGCCGCGTACATGGTCTCAAACATGTCGTCGACCAGGGCGCGCACCGTGTCGTCGATCGCGGCCACCGGCTCGGATTTCGCACGCAAGCGCTTGTCGGGAATGATGAGAATGTCGCGGAGGGCCATGAGCGCGATTTAAGGGGTGTATCCGGCGCGGTCAATGCGAGACACAGGTCATTCCGGGGCGCAGGCGTCGGCCTGCGAACCCGGAATCCAGAAACAAATCCAGGTGCATCTGGATTCCGGGTCCGGCGCTTGCGCGCCGTCCCGGAATGACAAGAAGACCTTGAGCCACGGGGTCATTCGCCCTAACGTTCGCCCTTCGTTCGCATCGTTCCCCGAATCAAGCTAGAAGCTGGGTCATGTCGGAAACATTGCTCATCATCCTCGGCCTGGTCATCGCGATCGGGGTCGTCGCCATCATCGCCTTGCTGCTGCGGCCCCGGGCGCCTGTGGCCGACCCGGAGGCGCAGCAGCGCCTCACCGAACTCAATGCCCGGCTCGACGCCATGGGCAGTTGGCTGCAGAACTCGCACACCCAGTTGCAGCAGACCGTGAATACGCGGCTCGACGCGGTGTCGCAGAACATCGGCGAGTCGATGAAGACCACGACCAAGAACACCACCGATCACCTGCAGCAATTGCACGCGCGGCTGGCGGTGATCGACTCGGCGCAGAAGAACATCACCGACCTGGCCTCGACCGTGACGTCGCTGCAGAAGGTGTTCGACAACAAGTAGCGCCGCGGCGCCTTCGGCCAGGGCCGCATGGAGGCCATCATCGCCGACGCGCTGCCGCAGGGCGCCTACGAATTCCAGTTCACGCTGTCGAATAAGTCGCGGCCGGACTGCTGCATCCATATGCCAGACAACCGGCATCTGATCATCGACGCGAAATTCCCGCTGGAAGCGACCACCGCGCTGGAAAACGCCAAGACCGACGACGAGCGACTGCAGGCGACCCGGCAGTTGCGGCAAAATCTCGGCAAGCACATCGACGATATTTCCGGCAAATACCTGATCAAGGGCGAGACGCAGGACGTCGCCTTCATGTTCATCCCGTCGGAGTCGATGTTCGCCGAGTTGTATGACGGCTTCGACGACGTGCTGCAGAAGGGCTACCGCTCCGGCGTCATCATCGTCTCGCCGTCGCTGCTGATGCTGGCGATCCAGGTCGTGCAGCAAATACAAAAAGACGCCCGCATGCGCGAGGCCGCCGATAAAATTCTGAAGGAAGTCGGCCTGATGATCGAAGACGTGCAGCGCCTCAAAGACCGCGTCGAGAATCTCGACAAGCACTTCGGCACCGTCAACAAGGACATCGAGCAGATTGTTATTTCGGCCGACAAGATTCTGACGCGTGGCGAGAAGATCAAGGACGTCGAATTCGGCGAGGAGCCGGCCAGCGCCGATGTCATCGCGGTGCCGCTGACGCGGCGGCTCGGGGCCGCGGAGTGAGCTTATTTTTTGTCATTCCGGGACGGCGCGTAGCGCCGGACCCGGAATCCAGATCGAAATGCGGTGTTGCCTCTGGATTCCGGGTTCACGCCCATAGCGCGTCAAAGACGCGCGTAAACGCGCTTGTGGGCGTGCCCCGGAATGACGGAAGAATGACATGACCGCGCCCGTCACCGCGCAACCGAAGCCCTCCTTCCTCGACGCCATGGCGGTCTATCTCAAGCCGCGTGTGCTGATCATATTGTTCCTCGGCTTTTCCGCCGGTCTGCCGCTGGCGCTGTCGGGCTCGACGCTGCTGTTCTGGGCCGCGGAGGTGGGCGTCAACCTCAAGACCATCGGTCTGTTTGCGCTGGTCGGCACGCCCTACACCCTCAAATTCCTGTGGGCGCCGATCGTCGACGCGCTCGACGTTCCGGTTCTCGCGCGCCTGCTCGGGCGGCGGCGCGGCTGGCTGCTGCTGACGCAGCTTCTGCTGATCGCCGCGATCCTGTTTCTCAGCCTCAGCGATCCGGCGTCATCGCCCGGCCTCGTCGCGCTCGGCGCTCTGATGGTCGCCACGGCATCGGCAACGCAGGACATCGTCATCGACGCCTTCCGCATCGAAAGCCTGGACGAAAATGAGCAGGCCGCCGGCATGGCGTCTTACGTCGCGGCCTATCGCGTCGGCATGCTCGCGTCGAGCGCTGGCGCGCTCTATGTCGTTAGCGGCGTCGAGGCGCTCGGTTTCACCAAGTCTGGCGCCTGGAGCGCCGGTTACGTTGCGATGGCTGGACTGGTCCTCGTCGGCATCCTGACGACTTTGATTGCACCCGAGCCTGAGAAAACCGGACAGGCCAACGCTGTCCACGAGCGCGAAGGCCCGCTGCAGCGCCTGCGGCGCACGATCTCAGGCGCCTTCATCGATTTTTTCCGGTATGACGGCATCTACATTGCCGTCGCCGCGCTCGTCTTCGTCGTGTTGTTCAAGCTTACCGACGCGCTCGCCGGCGTCATGACGGGTCCTTTCGCCGTCGAGCTCGGCTTCTCCCGCACAGACTACGCCAACGTCGTCAAAGGGGTCGGACTGATCGCCCTGCTCGCGGGAGGCTTTGCGGGCGGCTATATCGCGCGCGCCTTGCCGCTTGCGGCGAGCCTGTGGATCGGCGGCATCCTGCAGTCGCTCGCCAATCTTTCCTTTTCGGGGCTCGCGCTGGCCGGTCACGACCTGTTGTGGCTCACGGTCGCGATTACGGTCGAGAATTTTACCAGCGCCATCGGCACCGTGATGTTCGTTGCCTATTTGTCGGCGCTGTGCCGCAATCCACTGCACACGGCGACACAATACGCCTTGCTCACCGCGCTTGCGGCCATCGGGCGAACCTATCTGTCCGCCGGCGCCGGGTATCTTGCATCGGCGACGGGATGGGCGTGGTTCTTCGTGATCTGCGCGATGGCGGGGCTACCGAGCCTGCTGCTGCTGTGGTGGCTGCAGGTGCGCGGCCACTTCAAGCGGCTGGAGCCGAAGAAGGCTTAGAACAACGTCCGTTGCTTGATGGCCGCCGAGAGCGTGCCTTCGTCGAGATAATCCAGTTCGCCACCGACCGGTACGCCATGCGCCAGCCGCGTCACTTTGACGTTGGCGTCCTGCAACAGCTCGGTGATGTAGTGCGCCGTGGTCTGGCCGTCGACCGTGGCGTTGAGCGCCAGGATGACTTCCTTCACTTCCTCGGCGTGCACGCGCGAGATCAGCGCGTCGATGGTGAGGTCCTGCGGGCCGACGCCGTCGAGCGGCGACAGTGTGCCGCCGAGAACATGATAGCGGCTGTTGACGGCGTTCGCCCGCTCCAGCGCCCACAGGTCGGCGACGTCCGCCACGACGACGATGATCGACTGGTCGCGGCGCAGGTCGGTGCAGACCGTGCACGGGTCCTTGGTGTCGATATTGCCGCACGTCTTGCAGATGACGATCTTGTCCATCGCCGTCTGCAGCGCGCCGGTCAGTGGCGCCATCAGCAATTCGCGTTTCTTGATAAGATACAGCGCCGCGCGGCGCGCCGAGCGCGGGCCCAGCCCCGGCAGCTTCGCCAGCAACTGGATCAAGCGTTCGATTTCGGGTCCGGCGACGGCGGCGGGCATTTAGGTGAGATTCATCCCCGGCGGCAGCGGCAGGCCGCCGGTCAGGGTCTTCATCTTGTCCTGCAGGACGGCTTCCGCCTTGCGGCGCGCGTCGGCGTGCGCGGCGATCAGCAGGTCCTCGACGATGGCCTTTTCCGCCGGCTTCATCAGCGCATCGTCGATCGTGACGCCCTTGAGGTCGCCCTTGGCGGTCAGCCGCACTTTGACCATGTCGCCGCCGGCGCTGCCTTCGACTTCGATGGAGTCGAGTTCGGCCTGCATCGCCTGCATTTTCGATTGCAGCTGCGCCGCCTGCTTCATCATGCCCAGAAAATCGGCCATCTCTATTTCCCCTTGCGCATGATCTGATCCGAAAACCGGGTCCCACTTTTCGGGATCATGCGCTAATCCTCTTCGTCTTCGACGGGCGCGGCTTCCGGAACGGCCTCGGGCGCGGCCTGCGTCACGTTGACAACCTTGGCGCCGGGAAAACGGTCCAG
>CAITEM010000177.1 GCA_903891395.1 uncultured Hyphomicrobiales bacterium
GCCGGCTGCGCCGTGATCATCAGCCATGACCGCTGGTTCCTCGACCGCATCGCGACGCACATTCTGGCGTTCGAAGGCGAGAGCCACGTCGAGTGGTTCGAAGGCAACTTCCAGGACTACGAGAAGGACAAGATGCGCCGCCTCGGCCAGGACAGCATCATCCCGCACCGGGTGAAGTATAAGAAGTTTAGCCGGTAGTTTGGCCGATCATCCCGCGAACGCGGGGATCCAGTGTTTTTGAATGAGATCTGGATCGTCCGCCGTCGCGGACGATGACGAGATGCGGCAACGATTTCGCACATTAACGTCTCATTATCCCTGTCTCTTAATCCCCGCTTTACCGTCCTCTATCCGTTCTCTGATTCGCGGATGTTGCTCGAACGTTCGTGTTTCTCGCCGATGATGTGTCGCGCGATTTAACGTGAGCCAGATGTAGCGGGTGAGCGCAGCCGTCCACGCGGCGAATCACATCGCGCCGTCAAACGACGCTACAGCGTGCTGGACGAATCCGCGCGAAGCTCCGGCGCGCGCGCCGACCATTCGGCGCTTGAGCGCGAAGGACGTAAGCCCGCGAGCAGGCCGCGCACGCTGAAGGTCATCAACGTTTCGTGGTGCTTCATGCCCTTGCCGCCTTTGACCAAGCCGAGATCGCGGACGAGGCACAGCGTGCCGTCGCTCATGCGGGCAAGTTTGGCTTCCTTGAAGTAGCTTCTGACGCGCGAAATCATGCTCGAAGAAATGCAGTGCCGGGTGATTCGGTCAATTCTTGACGGCGGCTGTGCGCCGGGGCAGCGATTTGAGCACGCGACCGATCGCATTCGCGCAACGCCGTCGCCGCGCATTAATCTCTCGTTTGCCTTCTTTCTTCATCTCCAATTTACCGTCCTCTATCCGTTCTCTGATTCGCGGATGTTGCCCGAACGTTCGCGTTTTTCGTCGATGTAGTGTTTGGCGCGCGAAGTACGACCAGATGGAGCGGCATCCGCCACCATTCGGTGGGCCGAATCGCCTATAACGCCGGTCACCCGATTCGTTCAGGTGCGGCGTGCCCGCGCCGACTGACAAGGATATCCGCGATGTCGATGTCCGCCGATGACGCCATTCCGCCGAAAGACTTCCCCGGCCTGAAGCCGCTGCCGCAGATCATCTTCGGCTCGCGCTGGCTGCAACTGCCGCTTTATCTCGGCCTGATCGTCGCGCAGGGCGTCTACGTCATCTTGTTTGTCAAGGAACTGTGGCACCTGATACTCGGCGCCACGCACTTCACCGAGCAGGAGATCATGCTGGTCGTGCTCGGCCTCATCGACGTGGTGATGATTTCCAACCTGCTGACCATGGTGATCGTCGGCGGCTACGAGACCTTCGTGTCGCGGCTGGAACTGGAAAAGCACCCGGACCAGCCGGAGTGGCTCAGCCACGTCAACGCCAGCGTGCTCAAGATCAAGCTGGCGATGGCGATCATCGGCATTTCGTCGATCCACCTGCTGCGCACCTTCATCTATGCCGGCTCGCTCGGTAAAGACAGCATTCCGTGCACCGAGACCGGCGTGATGTGGCAAGCCATCATCCACGGCCTGTTCGTGCTGTCGGCGATCGGCATCGCCTATGTCGAGCGGTTGGGTCAGGTCGCTTACGTCAAGCACGGGCACTAAGCCTTGTTGCGCACGCTCGCCCTGTGTGTCGCTCTTGCGTTGCTGATGCCGGCGCAAGCGAAAGCCGACGCGGCGTTCCAGCAATTCCTGCAGACGCAATGGCCGGCCGCGCAGGCGCTCGGCGTGTCGCGCGCGACCTTCGATAACGCGATCCGCGGCCTTGAGCCGGATCTGACGCTGCCCGATCTCGCCATCCCGGGACGTCCGGAAAAAGCGCCGCCGGGTCAGGCCGAATTCGTGCAGACGCCGGGCCAATATCTGCGGGAGGCGACATTCGACCGGCTGGCGGCCCGCGGCAAGCAACTGTCGGCGCAATACCGCGACACGCTAACGCGCATCGAAAAAGAATTCGGTGTGCCCGGCAACGTCGTCCTGGCGATCTGGGCGCGCGAGACCGACTACGGCGGCTACGCTTTGCCGCTCGATGCCATCAGGACGCTGGCGACGCAGGCGTACGTCGGCAAGCGCAAAGAGTTTTTTCAGAACGAATTCGCGCACGCACTTAGGATGATGCAGGACGGCGCGCCGCGCAGCGACATGCGCTCATCCTGGGGCGGGGCGCTGGGGCTTACGCAGTTCCTGCCGTCGGAATTCTACAAATACGGCGTCGATTTCGACGGCGACGGCCGCGCCGACCTCTTCCATTCGGTGCCGGATGCACTGGCCTCGGCGGCGAAGCAGCTCGCCGGCAAAGGCTGGCAGAAGGGCGAACGCTGGGCC
>CAITEM010000178.1 GCA_903891395.1 uncultured Hyphomicrobiales bacterium
CTTTCAAGCAGACATCAGTGCCGGGGATGTAATAGAAACCCGCACCATACAAGCTACAAATCTTCACGTACTGGACCGGCTTGGCCTTGACGGGAAGATCGGCAGCCTGGGCTCCGGACATAGCAACGAGACCCGCTGCCGTGCCGAGGAGAAGGCTTTTCACCATCTTCATCTTGAACCTCCAAACATTGTTTATCGTGAGAGGGTTCCGTATCCGCCCAGTGCGATTGCACCGAAGGAACTTCCCCATGCTACCCGCAATTCCGACTGGCTTTCGCACCAAGGTGCAAATCGCCGACCCGAAAAGCACGACACGGGGATGCCCCCTCCGTCGCAAGTTGGACATTAGCCGAGCGAAGTTGTGGCGCAACGAAGAAGCGCCATTCCCACAGGGTCCAAGGGCGCTTTCCAAACGAGTGTTGCGCAAAAAACACGCATGGTATGCACCCAAGGATGGGCCATATGCGTTATTCGGCATGTTATTTCACATAACAAAAATATTATTGTCATATCAGGTACTTATTTAAAATTTGATGATACAACTTTTGCGTTCTTTTGAATTATTTGTATCTTCATACGAGATAGAAAGCGTGTGGGAGGCATCCTTTTTGGCGATCAAAGGATCGCAGGTATGCACTCCCGCGCCTATTTGAGATGCAGCGCCGCAACCGTTTCTGACAGACATTTAATCAAAGTTTGGGCACTACCCGAGTAGCGATTCGAGGCGTGCGGAACTCTGTTCGGCACCCGGTAGATTCGGCACTGCCTCGTTCTGGCACGATGGAAGCGCGCGAAGGAGTCGGAAACCAGGGGTTCGATGGTACCGGTGGCTGGCGGAGACGGAGGGATTCGAACCCTCGATACGCCTTTTGAGCGTATAACGGTTTAGCAAACCGCCGCCTTCAGCCACTCGGCCACATCTCCGGTACCGGAAATCCGTACAGAATCCGCATTGCCCGGTCAAACGGCGCGAGAAGTTTTATGCGACTCATGAACTAGAAGGCCCGACGAAGGGTTTAGTGCTGACAGAACGTGCCACCGAAAAGGACAGCCACCATGACCGGGTTCAAATTGGCGCTTTCCGCTGCCGTCGCCCTCGCCGCGTTGTCCTCGTTGCCGAAACCGGCTGCGGCGACGATCGAATATCCGTGGTGCGTCCAATATGGCGGCGGACCCAATGGCGGCGGCCGCAACTGCGGCTTCGTCAGCTACGGCCAATGCATGATGACCGCGCGCGGCGCCGGCGGCATGTGCGTCGTGAATCTCTTTTATCAGGGCACTGCCGAGCAACCGCGCCCGCGCCGACGCCATTCCAGCAATGACGCGTTCGCCAACCCGAACGGCTAGCGGCTGTGACAAGCAGTTCTTGTTGATGGACCTGCAGTGCAAAGGGGTGACCCAAAGGAGTGACCTATGAGCAAACTCAACCTGATTATCGCAGCAACTGCGGCGGTCGCCGCGATGTCGTGTTTCAATGCGCCGGCCAGCGCCGCCACCGAATATCCGTGGTGCGCCGAATATGGCGGCAGCAATGATGGCGGCGGCCGCAATTGCGGTTTCGTCAGCCGCGAGCAATGCATGCTGACCGTCACCGGCATGGGCGGCACCTGCGAACCGAATTTGTTCTATCTCGACCAGGTCGCGAAAGAGCGTGGCTTGCCGCGCAAGCGTCCGCGCCCCGAGTGAACACCCGGCTGCATTGACAATCCCCCCGGTCCGACCAATCTCGCGGCCCGCATCCGCATTCGCGGACGTCGTCAAAGCCGCGAGCCGCCGTGAAGCCACCTCGTTTCGATATCGACCAGGCCATGCAGGAGGCTGTCGGCCTGCATCGCGCCGGCCGCCTGCGCGAGGCGGAGAAGATCTACGCTCGCATCGTCAAGGCGGCGCCGGACTACTTCGACGCGCTCCATCTGTTCGGCTCGCTCCAGGCGCAGAACGGACATAACGGCGAGGCGCTGCGGCTGATCCAGGCCGCGCTGAAGATCAATCCGCGCTCGCCGGAGGCGCTGGTCAATCTGTCCAATGTGATGCACGCGCTCAAGCGCGAGGAAGACGCGCTCGCCTGTCTCGACAAGGCGCTCGCGATCCGGCCGGACGATCTTCTGGCGTTGCAGAACCGCGGTTCCGCGCTGCTGTCGTTGAACCGTCCGCAGGAGGCGCTGGCGTCGTTCGAACAGGTGCTGCAGCGCGAGCCGCGCAACGGCGACGTTCTGCTCAACCGCGGTATCGCCAAGGCGACGCTCGGACGCGACGCCGAGGCCCTTGCCGATTTCGACGCCGCGCTGGCGCAGATGCCGGGCCATCCCAACGTCCTCTATAATCGCGGCAGCGCCTTGTCGCAGGTGGGCCGCTTTGCCGACGCGATTGCAGATCTCGACCGCGCCCTTGCCGTCATGCCGGGACACGCGCGGACCTGGATCAATCGCGGCCGCGCGCTGCAGCAACTCAATCGCCATGCCGAGGCGGTGGCGAGCTTCGACAAGGCCATCGCGGCGAACAAGAACGACGCCGACGCGCTGACGAACAAGGCGCTGTCGCTGCTGACGCTCGGCGAATTGCGCGACGGTTTCACGGACTATGAATGGCGCTGGAAACGCAGCGGCATGACCGATGGCCGGCGCGGCTATCGCGGCGCGCTGTGGCTCGGCGAGTTTCCGCTCGGCGGTAAAATCATCCTGCTGCACGCCGAACAGGGCCTCGGCGACACCATCCAGTTCGCCCGCTACGCGGGCCTGCTGGCGCAAGGCGGCGCCAAGGTCGTGATGGAAGTGCAGCCGGAGCTCAAATCAATGCTCAGCGACCTCGCCGGCGTCACGTCGTGCCATGCGCGCGGCGAGCCGCTGCCGCCCTACGACGTGCATTGCCCGCTCGGCAGCCTGCCGCTCGCGCTCAAGACCGAGACGGCAACGATTCCTGCGGCGATTCCTTATCTGCACGCGCACGCGGCCATCGTCGCTAAATGGCGCGACCGCGTCGCCCCCCTGCCCGGCAAACGCGTCGCATTGGCCTGGGCCGGCCAGGCCAGCCACGCCAACGATCGTAACCGGTCGGTCGCGTTGAAATTGTTGGAGCCGCTGCTGGCGTCAGCCGGCATTTCCTTCGTCAGCATCCAGCGCGACTTGCGCGGCGACGATGAAACCCTGCTCGCGCAGTACCCGAACGTCACGCATGTCGGCGGCCAGTTGGCCGACATGGCGGACACCGCCGCCGTGATCGACCTCGTCGACCTGACGATCGCCGTAGATACCTCGGTGGTGCATCTGGCCGGCGCGATGGCGCGCCCGGCCTGGGTGATGCTGCCTTACGCGCCGGATTGGCGCTGGGGATTATCCGGCGAACACAGCCCTTGGTATCCCGACGTCCGTCTCTTCCGGCAGCCCGCGCCCGGCGACTGGCCAAGCGTGGTCGCGCAGCTACGCGACGCGCTCGACGTTTTCGCCAGAAGCTCTTAAGCGGCGACGCGAAGGACCGGCATCGGCACAGGGATCGGCGCCTGCGGATGACTCTTGAGCCAGTCGCGGGCCGCGCGCTGCGCACTGCCGATTTCGCTGTCGCTCATCTGAGCCGCGATTTCCTTGCGCATCGGCGCGCCGTCTTTGTGGCCGCGCATCGCCGCGATGTTGAACCACATATGCGCCTGTACCAGATCGACCGCGACGCCCGCGCCCGATGAAAAGCTCATGCCCCGGATGAAGCAGTCTTCAGCGTCCACCACTTCCGGCAATTCCAGTTCGATCCCAGCCATTTTGGCCACCCTGTTTGTTGCGGCCGATCCGCCGTATGGCGGTCCGCCGCTTGGTCCCTGTCGCCCGGATTGTTTTTCGTCCGGACAAGCGCAATCATCCGGTTAAAATTTGAATGACAGTTTAAGTATCGCGATGAATCGATCATGAACTCTCGATCGCGGACCTCTGACCGCGCCGCGAAAAATGCCGTAAAATGGCCCTAAATCGGATATCGGAAGGTTCGGTCAGGAAGCGCTAACCGCGCTCGTTCAGACGGAACTAACCACCGGGGCATATGACTTATCTAGACGTCCCCGGCCATCGCCGGAAAACTCAATTCGGAGAACTCACGTGAAGAAAATTATTTGTAGAGCCGCCATCGGCTTTTCATTGCTATCGAGCGCGGCGCTGGCCGCCAATCCGGAAGGTACCTGGCTGTCCGGCGATGGCGGAACGAAAGTTCATATTTCGAACTGCGGCGGTAAACTTTGCGGCGCCGTGGTCTGGCTCAAAGAACCGACCGACGCTTCGGGCAAGCCGAAGACCGACGCCCTCAATCCCGACCCGGCCAAGCGCTCGCGCCCGATGATCGGGCTCCAGGTTGTCCGCGGTCTCGCGCCGAGCGGTGAGAACAAATGGTCGGGCCAGATTTACAACGCCGACGACGGCAAGACCTACTCGGCCAACATGCAGGTCGCCGATGAGAGCACCGCCAAGGTTGAAGGCTGCGTGCTCGGCATTCTCTGCAAAGGCCAGACCTGGACGCGTTCGAAGTAAGCCGCGCATTCATCGCGCATAGAAAAAGCCGTCCCCGTTTTCGCGGGGACGGCTTTGTCACTTCTGACGCCTAACCGGCGCGCGCGCGTTGGCCGAACAGCACCGCCTGCACCTTCGGATCCTTCATATCGTAGCCTTGGCGCATTTCGAGCCCGAGCTCCATACCGCGCTTGACCGCGGGACGTGCCTTCATGCGCGCGAGCCACGCTTTGAGGTGCGGGAATTCGTTGATGTCCTGCCCTTGCCGTTCCCAGCCATTGACCCAGCCGACCAGCGCCATGTCGGCGATCGAGTATTTGCCGGCGATGTAGTCACGATCCGCCAGCCGCTTGTTCATCACGCCATAAAGCCGGTTCACTTCGTTGACGTAACGGTCGATCGCATACGTCAATGTTTCCGCTGAGTAGTTCTTGAAGTGGTGCACTTGGCCCGCCATGGGGCCGACACCCCCCATCTGCCAGAACAGCCATTGGTCGACCTCGACGCGCCCCCGCTCGTCGCTCGGATAGAACTTGCCGGTCTTGCGTCCGAGATATTGCAGGATGGCGCCGGACTCGAAGATCGAGATCGGCTTGCCGCCGGGTCCTGCCGGATCGACGATTGCCGGCATGCGGTTGTTCGGTGCGATTTTCAGGAAGTCGGGATTGAACTGCTCGCCCTTGGAGATGTTCACCGGGTGCAAATTGTACGGCACTTTGGCTTCTTCGAGGAAGATAGTGATCTTGAAGCCATTGGGGGTTGGCCAGTAGTAGAGATCGATCGGCTTTGCCGCCTTTTTCGCCGGCTTGCTGCTCTTGGTCGTGATTTTGGCCTTGGCCTTTGCTTTGGCCGGCTTTGATTTCACCTTTTGCCCTACCTTGACGCGCGCCATTTCACTGCTCCATGCCCAAAAAGCTTCGGAAAATCGCTCCGTTGACCTAAGCGGCGCGGTTCCAAACCGCAACCACCCGCTCCCGCGTAATACTGGACGGATACAACCCATGATGGTTATTCTTACCGTCTGGGTTGTGGGTCTTCGCCCGCATCCTGAGGCACATAAGGGGGCACAAATGACCAAGACAATGTTCGCTGTTCTGGTGGTGAGCGGCCTGATGGCCGCGCCGCTGCCGCAGTTCGTATCGACCGCCGTGGCGCAAACCGCGCAGCCGGCGTCTGACACGAAAACCGCCAAAGCAAAGAAAGAGCCGAGCGCCGGTCTGATGGCCATGCGCGAGCGGCAAAAGAAGTGCGGCGCCGAGTGGAAAGAAGCAAAGGCCGCCGGCAAGGTCGCGAAGGAAATGAAGTGGCCGAAATATTGGAGCGCCTGCAACAAACGCCTCAAGGGCGCGTGACCCGGCGCGCAAGCGCCCGCTTACTATGATTACATCACTGAAACGACTGAGGGCGTCGGAGAGACTGAAAGTCTCACCGACGCCCTCTGTCATCATTCGAACCGGGGCGTCTCGGGCAACCGCGTTGCGCTCGTCACACCGTGACGCACACCGGCCCGTATGACGCAATCCTCGACAACGATGGCCGAAGATCGAAAGGAAGCGTCAGAAGACTAGAGCTTCTTCTTCTTGCCCTTTTTCTTCGTCTTCGCCGCTGCCTTCTTCTTACGTTTAGCCATTTGCTGCCCTCCTAGCCATGTAACATGGCGGGTGTCTCATCTCAGTACGGTCGCGGATCGACGCGTACCGCAATCGGTTTACTACAGAGCGATGAAAAAAACACTGACAACACATGCCGATGTGTATAGCGGCGCTTCACAACACATCATGCAGGCGCGCAATACCATCATTTCCCGATGCGCAAACACTTGACGCACGACAACGCGGCGCACATTCGCGTTTCGCGCGGCAATTTCAAAACATCCGATAAAATAAGGGTTTTTTGCATCACACGAATTGGATGCAAGACCGCACGCTGCGTATTATCTCACCTGTAAAGGCCGCGAACATTGCAACGTCGAACGATCTTGTGCACCGCAAATTTTTTTTGAAAATAATTTGCGCAAAACTCGTCGCGCTTGCGTGCCGAAGGTCTGAATCGATCAAAAACGAGCGAATCAGTGCAAAGTGATTCGCAGCAACGTGATCGCTTTCGCGAAATTTTTGCGTCGACGCGACCGCCGATTCCGTTTTTACGCGGACAGAAAATCGTCGCGCGATGTCGGGGGTGGATGTTTGAGGTAACGGAGCGCGGCAACCAATTGTTAACGAAGCGGACGCCGCGTCAGAGGCCGAGTTTGGATTTCAGCAGGTCGCCGACCGCCTGCGGACTGGCTTTGCCGCCCGAAGACTTCATTACCTGACCGACGAACCACATCATCGCCTTCGGATTGGCTTTCGCTTGGGCGACCTTGTCGGGATTTTGCGCGATCGCGGCATCGACCAGCGCTTCGATCGCGCCCATGTCGGTCACTTGCGTGAGCCCCCGTGCCGTGACGATTGCGCGCGGATCGCCGCCTTCGGTCCAGACAATCTCGAATAAGTCTTTGGCAATCTTGCCGGAAATCGTTTTGTCGCCGATCAGATCGATGATCGCGCCAAGCTGGTCGGCCGACACTGGCGAATGCGCGATGGTCTGACCCTGCTTGTTCAGCCGGGCGAACAGCTCGTTCATCACCCAATTGGCGGCGAGCTTGGCGTCGCGGCCTTTCGCCACCGCCTCGAAGTAATCGGCGGTCTCGCGCTCGGCCACCATATGGCCGGCGTCGTAGGCCGACAGGCCGAAGTCGCTCATGAAACGCGCCTTCTTGCCGTCCGGCAGTTCCGGCAGGTGGCTTTTGAGCTCGTCGACGTAGCTTTGCGTCACTTCAAGCGGCAGCAGGTCGGGATCGGGGAAGTAACGGTAGTCGTGCGCCTCTTCCTTGGAGCGCATCGAGCGGGTTTCGCCCTTGCCCGGATCGAACAGCCGGGTTTCCTGCACGATGGCGCCGCCGTCCTCGATGATGTCGATCTGACGGCGCGCTTCGTGCTCGATGGCCTGGCCGATGAAGCGGATTGAATTGACGTTCTTGATCTCGCAGCGTGTTCCGAGAGCGTC
>CAITEM010000179.1 GCA_903891395.1 uncultured Hyphomicrobiales bacterium
GTAAAGGACGAACTTTTGCTCGGCATGGTTCCGCCGTTATCGGGCCAAATCGTAGTTGCAAATGACAACTATGCTCCGGTTGCTCAGGCCGCGTAAGCGGTTTGACTAACCACGCCTACAAGCCCTAACCGTCTTAGCAGCGGTTAGGCGGGGTTCGGAGGCACCTGGCAACAGAAGCCTCCACTTTCATTTCGCTTTCGCCGCCGGGCGCGTATTGTTGTTTTCCGAATCCCCAACAGCCGTGACCCCTCTATGGCCGACCAAATTCGCTACGATCTTTTGACCCAGCAGGCTTTGCGCGGCGTCGTTCGCAGTGTGCTGGCCGACGCGGCCAAAAAGGGCCTGCCCGGCGACCACCACTTCTTCATCACTTTCGACACCCACGCCGAGGGCGTGCGCATGTCGGAGCGGCTGCGCGCGCAGTATCCCGAAGAGATGACGGTGATCCTGCAGCACCAGTTCTGGGATCTGACCGTGAGCGATACCGCTTTTGAGGTCGGGCTGTCGTTCGGCGGCATTACCGAAAGATTGTACATTCCCTTCGACGCGATCACGGCCTTTGTCGATCCGTCGGTGCAGTTCGGGCTGCAATTCGAGGAAGTCGTCGAGGGTCAGGAGACTCAATCGCCGGCCAACGCCCAGGACAAAGCCAAGGACAAGAAGAAGCGCTTTCCAGCACCCGCTCTGGCCAGCCCCGCGCCCGAAAAGCCGGCCCCGGCGCCGCCGGTTCTGACCGCCGTGCCGGACGCCAAACCCGACTCCAAGCCCGATCCCGACAAACCCAATGGCGGCGGCGAAGTCGTGCGGCTCGATCGTTTCCGCAAAAAATAACCAGCGAAGTCAGTCCGTATGAGTAAGCAGCCGGCCAAAACCCGTGTCGAAAGCGACTCCTTTGGGCCGCTGGACATTCCCGCCGACAGATTGTGGGGCGCGCAGAGCGAACGCTCGCTGCACAATTTCCGCATCGGCACCGAGAAGATGCCGATCGAGATCATCCACGCGCTCGGGCTCGTCAAGCGCGCCGCGGCGGAAGTGAACCGCGACCTTGGCGATCTCGACGCCAAGCGCGCCAACGCCATCATCGCGGTGGCGCAGGACATCGCCGACGCCAAGCTCGACGAACATTTCCCGCTGTCGGTGTGGCAGACCGGCTCCGGCACCCAGACCAACATGAATCTCAATGAGGTGATCGCCAACAGCGCCAACCTCGCGCTCGGCGGCGAGATCGGTTCGAAAAAACCGGTGCATCCGAACGACCACGTCAACATGAGCCAGTCGTCGAACGACTCGTTTCCGTCGGCGATGCACATCGCGGCGGCGATGCAAATTTCACAGCATTTATTGCCGGCGCTGACGCGGCTGCAGGCCGCGCTCGATAAAAAGACCAAGGAGTTCGCCAAGATCGTCAAGATCGGCCGCACCCATACGATGGATGCGACGCCGATCACGCTCGGCCAGGAATTTTCCGGTTATGCGGCGCAGGTGAAATCGTCGATTGCGCGGCTCAAACTGGCGCAACGCGAACTCTATCCGCTGCCGCAAGGCGGCACGGCGGTCGGCACCGGCTTAAACTCCAAGCCGCAGTTCGCGAAAGCCTTCGCCAAGCGCATCGCCTCACTGACCAAGATGCCCTTCGTCAGCGCGCCGAACAAATTCGAGCATATGGCCGGCCACGACGCCTATGTGTTCGCCCATGGCGCTATCAATTCCGCCGCCACCGCGCTGTTCAAGATCGCCAACGACATCCGCCTGCTCGGCTCCGGCCCGCGCTCGGGTCTCGGCGAATTGATCCTGCCGAGCAACGAGGCCGGCTCGTCGATCATGCCGGGCAAGGTCAATCCGACGCAGAGCGAAGCGTTGACGATGGTGTGCTGTCAGGTGTTCGGCAACAACACCACGATCACCGTCGCCGGCAGCCAGGGTCATTTCGAACTCAACGTCTACAATCCGGTCATGGCCTTCGCGATGTTGCAGTCGATCCGGCTGCTGGGCGACGCGGCGAACTCGTTCACCGACAACTGCGTCGTCGGCATCGAACCCAACAAAGCGCGCATCGCGGAACTGATGCAGCGCTCGCTGATGCTGGTGACCGCACTCGCACCGCGCATCGGCTACGATAAAGCCGCGCAGGTTGCAAAAACCGCGCACGCCAACGGCACAACGCTCCGTGAAGAAGCTGTACGGCTTGGTTTTGTGTCGGGCACGGACTTCGATCGTCTCGTGCGGCCCGAATTGATGACCCGCCCCAGATAATGAACCGGCGCCGCTAGAATTTTTTTCCACGCCGCTTATGTCGTCACACGCGCAGTGAATGTTTTTGGCTTCGCGAATAATATTCGCAGCTTTGAATGTAACCTCGCAAAATTGAAGTACGTATCCGGTTACTATTCCACCGAAACCTGGTGTCAAATCCCACGATAGGGGACAAAGGCGTATGAATTGGCGAAAGCCAAAGTCGTGTGAATTGAAGTATAGACTACACGAACACTAAATATACATTAGAAGACATTGGTGCGGTCCCCGACATATACAATGTTGAACTAGGATGACGCACACAATCCCACCGGCCGAACTATTGTTAATCAACTAACCGTGTGTTGAAACATCGCCACAATCTACCGCAATGTTATGTTTGCATTCTTGCGGATTCCCCGACCTTGCGGTTTTTTGAGGTGGGCCGGATCTTCCGAAGGTACGCTCTACGGTCGCGCGGAGTTGTATCCAGCTACCATCGAGGCGTCGTATGGCGGACATTGTAAATCTTCGGACAGCGCGCAAGCAGGCCAAGCGCCGGCAGAGTGATCTGAGCGCGCAAGCCAATCGTATTGGTCACGGTCGGACGAAATCGGTTCGTCAGCTCGCGGACGCCGAGAAGACGAAGGCCGACCGCGATCTCGACCGGCATCGGATCGAAACAAGAGACCGCTCATGAAATCGCCTGTTATCAAACGTTCGATCGTGATCGCCGGCCATAAGACCAGCGTCAGTCTCGAAGAGGCGTTCTGGAAGGGTCTCAAAGAAATCGCGAACGGCCGCGACCTCACGCTGTCCGATGTCGTGGCATCGATCGATACCGACCGCCACAACGGCAATCTGTCGTCCGCGATCCGATTGTTCGTTCTCGACTACTATCGCGGCCTGATCAGCGAACAGCACAGCAGCAAAAGCGCCTCACGCGACACCGGCAGCCCGCGTGTCGCCGCATTGCACGACTGACGCCGCGCTACCGCGCCGGCGACGGTCTGATGTCGATGGGGGGCGGCAAGGCCGGCGCGAGTTCGCTTTTCGGCGCTGGCGGCTGTGTCGCAGGCTTCGGCGTCGAACTCTCGATGTCCCGCAACTGCCGCGTCTGATTTTCAACGGCGCGCAATGTCAGCCAGCCCGCCAGTGCCGAAACGTCGATGGTACGCGATGGCGCCGCGGCCGAACCCTGCAACGCCATGAAGATATCCGGCCGCGCGCCGGCCGCCCGCCCCGTTCCCGACAGCACCATCCGGGCGTCGATCGCACCCTCGGTCAGATCGAGACTGCCGGCTAACGTCAAATCGGCGTCCTTGCTCTCGACCGTCACATTGCTCAACCGCAATTGCCCCGCGCTGATCGACAGGGTGCCTTCGGCGCGCTTGATCGACAGTTGACCGCCGTCCAATGTTTTTTGCACGACGCCGCCAATGCGCTGGCCATCGATCGGCAAGCCCATGTCGACCGCCCGCGTCACCGCGTCGAAGGCGCGCGGGTCGAGGCCTGAAAATTGGCCATCCACGAGCGTGACCTTGCCGGTGCCTTGCAGCGAGCCGATCAGCGCGACCGGACTCAAACCGGCACCCGTCGCGTCCGCCGTCAAACTGAGCGACCCGCTAACGGGCGGCCGCGCCGCCGTGGGCAGCACCGCCGCCGCATCGACATTGGCGAGCGCGAATTTGGCATCGGCCTTGAGCCCGCCGGCCACACTCTCGAATGACACTTTGCCGGTGAGACGGCCGCCAGCGACGTCGCCATTGGCGTCATCGACAATAAACCCGTTCTTGCCGAGACGCAGCGTGGCGCGAAATTCGCGGGCCGTGAGCCGTGGCGACAAATCCAGGCGGCCGACTTTCAGAGGAATCTGGCCGGCATAGTCGCCCAAAATTCCAGCCGCGAAGGGTTCGGAAGACCACGTCCAGGCGCGGTTTTTATCGGCCACGGACGATGGCATGCCGATCGCCGCTGCAATCAGGGCCGCGGCGTCGCCCGTGTCGGCCTCCAAATTGCCGGAGACGCGGCGCGGCTGTTCGCCATCGAATGCAAGCGCGCCGCGAACGGTCGAGCGCCCCAACCGCGCCGTGACGTCGTCGAACGTGACGGCTTTTCCGGCAATGGCGACACGCGAGTTGAGACTGAGGAGCAAAGGCTCTCCGGCCATGCCCGACGGCAGCAACGGACGCAGATCGACCTTTGCAACATCGATATTTGAATTCAGTTGCAGCCCCTTATCGAGCGACAGACTGCCGCGGCCGAGACTTGTCAAAGACAGCCCCTCTGCGGTCAGTTTAACGTCCATCTGCTGGTCGCGGTCGGCCGGGCCGCTCACCAGCAGCTTGAGCTGGCCGGGACCTTTGCCGACTGTCGCGTAACGATCGAGGCCGAGCAGCTTGACCAAAGCGGCACCCTCGGGCGCGTCGATGGTGCCGTCGATGTGGACATCGGCAGACGCCGGATTGTCCCAGGCGCCGCTCACGCGTGCGCTCACATTCATATTCATGGCATCCGCCGCGCCGGAGAGGGTCAATTGCGCGGTCGTCATGACCGGCTGCTGTTCCTCGATGACGTCGAGCGTGGCGTGCAATTTGGCGTGCGCGAGACGGCCGAGCGCATCGCTGACAGGCTTCGCGGCGGCCGGCGCGTATTTTTCCGCGAGCCCCGCGATAGCCGCGGTCTGGCGCGATTCAAAATCGAGCACCAGCGAGCCGTGCGGCGCACGCCCGCCTGTTTCAATGCGGCCGTTCGCCGAGAAACTGCCGCCACCGACATCGGCGATCGTCAGCTTGTCGATCTGCAGGCCTTGGGCGTCGACTTTGAGCCGGGCGCTGGCATTGCGTGCAATCAGACTGCCGAAACTCGCCCGGCCGATATCGGCGGCAATGGTCATGTCGTGCGGGCGTTCGACGCTGGAGCCGGCAAGCAGCGCACTGCCGAAGCCAAGCGCGGCATCGATGTCGAGGTCCTGCGCGTTGAGCGTGGCGTCGAGTTTGGCCGGCTGCGCTCCGGCGAAGAGATAGGCAAAACGGCCGGTGATGGTCTTGCGGTCGAACTCGGCCTGCAGCCGTTCGACCGCAAGCCTGTCGCTCGCCAAAGTGACGTCGCCACGCAGCTTCATCGGCCGCAGATCCTGCTGGGCGGTTTCACCTTTTCCTTCGAGCCAGGCCGTCAAAGCCTTCGGATCGTTGGCGTCGACCTGGGCCGGTCCGGTGAAGGCGACTCCGGTAGCGTCAACGGCAAGGTGTCCGCTCAGCCGCACCTGGGTAAACCCCGGCGCGCGGAATTCAAAGCGATCCAGATTCCATCCGCCCGTATCGGTCGAGATGTCGCCGCGCACGTTCTGCACCGTGCCGGCGCCAAGCGTCAGTTGATCGATGCCGACGCCGATCTGGATCGGAATCGAAGGCTGGAAAATGCCGCCGCCGGCCTCCACCAATTGGCGAAGCGCGGCGGCCGGCAGAGGCCTGCTGCCGTCACCGCTCGCCAGCGCACGATCGAGATCGATCTGACGCCCGGACAACACACCGTCAAAGCGCGGCTGCCTGCCGAATTTGAAATCGGCGACGCCGGTCAGCTTCAAGCCCTGCTCTTCCGAACCGTATTGGAATTCGACCTGTTGCAACAATGCCGCCGTGGCGTTGGCCTTGACCTTGCCGCCGATGCGCCAGGGTTGCGTCACAGCCGCAGCGCCGGGCGAAGCAATGCCGACCGGCCGCGCCAGGCCGAACGTACCCTCGAACTTCGGATCGCCGCCGGCCAGCATCAGCGCGCCATCGGCTTCGATGCTCAACGGCCGGCTGACCGGATCGACATTGAGGTGAACGCGAACGCCGGCATCGTCGCCATAGCGGCCGGTCGCGATACGAAACGGATAGAGCTCGCCACCGACAGTGACGGCGCCTTCGCCCTTGAAAGGACCGAGCAGCGAACGCGCGTCGCCGTTGAACCAGAACTTGTCGAGCGTAACGCTCGCGCCGCTCACCGCGTCGGCAAACGTCACCGCGCCGTCATCGATACTCAGGCGATCGACGGTCAGGCCGTCGGCGTCGAAACCAACGGCGATGCTCGGCGCCATGACGTGGCCGGAGGCGTCGAGGCCAAGGGTCAGGCGCGGACCGGAAAGCTGCAGGTCCGACGCCCGCCATTCGCCGCGCATCAACGGGCCGAGCGCGAACTCGAGGCCGAGCGCGCGGGCATGGATGCTGTCGGGACCCGGGCGGCCGATCTCGATGTCGTTGAGGGTCAACCGCGGCGTGGGCAAGAGCCGGGCGTCGATCCCGCCGCCGACCCGCACCGGCACGCCCAGCAAACGGCTGGCCTGGACCTCGAACAGCGAGCGGTGACCGCCCCAATCGATCAGCAGCGGACCGACCAGCGCCGCCACCAGCGCCAGAATGATCGCAATTGCCACTCCGAGTAACGTATTTTGCAACGCCAA
>CAITEM010000180.1 GCA_903891395.1 uncultured Hyphomicrobiales bacterium
GCATGCCGCCTACCGCGGCTCGCGCGAGATCGCCTTCACCATCGTGTCGATCAGCGTCTCGCTGATCGCCGTTCTGATCCCGCTGCTGATGATGGGCGGCATCATCGGCCGCCTGTTCCGCGAATTCGCCGTGACCTTGGCGATGACCATCATCGTGTCCGCTCTGGTGTCGCTGACGCTGACGCCGATGATGGCCTCGCGCTTCCTCAAGCCGGCGAAGGAAGCCCATCATGGCAAGTTCTACGCCTGGAGCGAACGCGCCTTCGACGGCATGCTTCACGGCTATGAGCGCGGCCTCGATATCGTTCTCAGGTTCCGCTTCATCACGCTGTGCGTTTTCTTCGCGACGCTGGCGCTGTCGGTCTTCCTTTTCATCATCATTCCGAAGGGCTTCTTTCCGCAGCAGGACATCGGACTCCTGACCGGCATTACCGAAGCCTCACAGGACGTCTCGCCACAGCAGATGATGCGGCACCAGGAGGCGCTTGGAGAGATCGTTCAAGCCGACCCGGCGGTCGCGCATGTCGCGATGTTCATGGGCGGCAACGGCAATTCGCCCAATACCGGCCGCATGTTCATCGCCTTGAAACCGCGCGAAGACCGCACCGCCACTGCCGACCAGGTCATTGCGCGACTGCGCACCAAGACCGACAAGGTCGAAGGCGCGCGGATGTTCCTGCAGGCTTCGCAAGATATCCGCGTCGGCGGGCGCGCATCGCGCACCCAGTTCCAATACACCCTGCAAGGCTCCGATCTCGAGCAGCTCAATACCTGGGCGCCGAAAATGCTCGACAAGCTCAAGACCTTGCCCGAATTGCGTGACGTCGCCACCGACCAGCAGACCGCGGGTACGACGCTGACCTTGACCATCAACCGCGATCAGGCGTCGCACTATGGCCTCACGGCGCAGTCGATCGACGACACGCTCTACGACGCCTTCGGACAGCGCCAGATCGCACAATATTTCACGCAGCTATCGAGCTACTACGTCATCCTGGAAGTGCTGCCGTCGTTGCAGGGCGATCCTGCGACGCTGGACAAGATTTTCATGCGTTCGCCGGCGACCGGCGGCGAAGTGCCGCTGTCGGCCTTCGCCAAGTGGACCACTCACCCGATCCAGCCTTTATCGATCAGCCATCAAGGGCAGTTCCCGGCGATCACCATCAGCTTCAACCTGGCACAGGGTACTGCGCTCGGTCAGGCGACCGACGCCATCGAGAATGCACAACGCGACCTGAACCTGCCGGCGACGATCAACACGACGTTCCAGGGCAATGCCCAGGCGTTCCAGGATTCACTGTCGACGGTGCCGTTGCTGATCCTCGCCGCGCTGATCGTGGTCTATCTGATCCTCGGCGTGCTCTACGAGAGCTACATCCACCCGATCACGATCCTCTCGACGTTGCCCTCGGCCGGCGTCGGCGCGCTCCTGATGCTGATGCTGTTTCATTTCGACTTCAGCTTGATCGCACTGATCGGCATCATCCTGCTGATCGGCATCGTCAAGAAGAACGGCATTATGA